>NZ_JAXMJI010000037.1:0-4681 GCF_034376665.1 Allopontixanthobacter sp.
GGAGCGGGGGGAGGGGGTGTGTTCATGGGGCGGGGGAGTGGCAGAATCTTCGCGTGTAGGAAAATGGTTGGTGGAGCGGGGCGCGCTGGCGGCTTGCAGTCTGGAACAACGATCGTTACAGCCCGCAATCCTTTTCGCCGCTGCGCCGGGCGCTGGATCCATGGACTGATCCGGCCATGGCGCGGGGACGACTGGGGCTCGACCACGGCGGCCTGCGGGCCGGCGTCACTGCACAACCCTTCGTAAGCGTGAGAGCCGAAAAGGCCCGCGCAAGTCGCAAATTCAAGGTACTGATCATGTCCGGCCAAGATGCCCTTGCCACGCCAGGCACCCCGTGGGAGCGGGATGCGCGAGCGTCCGATCCCCTCGACGACCCTCCCCTCGACGACCCGTGCCTCAGCCTCAGCCCCCGCATCCGGGTGGCGCAGTATTTCCAGCGGACGCTGGCCATGCGCCGCCACCGGGACAAGCGATTCGGCCAGGCCTTCACCACCGACCGCGGCTGGGACCTGCTGCTGCTGCTGATGATCGCCCGGCTGGAAGACCGCGTCGCCCATGCCGGTGAAATCTTCGGGAAGGAGAGCCCCCACGGCGTCACGATCGAGGAACTGGACCGGCAGATCGGGCTCGGCAATATCATCCTGATCGATGCCGGCAATGATCTCGGGCGCAGCCAGGTGGTGCTCTCGGACGAGGCCGCGCGGCACCTGATCGACCTCTACCGGATCGATTCCGCCGCCGCCGCGTGTTGATTTTTGCGAACGGTGTGTAACGGCGAACAACTTCACTTGGCGTTCAGCGAAGCGCTGGTTATAGGCGGGGCATGACCACCACCACGCGCTCCCCGCTCAAGCTCGCCTTCCTCGCCGCCGTTGCCGCCGGCACGGTGCTGACCGCAGGTTGCGCCGGCCGCAGCTCCGGGCCGGAAGACACCGCCTATGTCGCGCGCGATGTGGAAACTCTGTATGCGGAGGCCAAGCGCCGCCTCGACAACGGCAATGCGGTGCTCGCCGCCGCGTTGTTCGACGAGGTGGAGCGCCAGCACCCCTATTCGCCCTGGGCCCGCCGCGCGCAGCTGATGAGCGCGTTCAGCTACTACGTCGCCAGTGATTACAACAAGTCGATCGCCAGCGCCCAGCGCTTCCTGTCGATCCACCCCGGCAACCGTGACGCGCCTTACGCCTATTACCTGATCTCGCTCAGCTATTACGAACAGATCAGCGACGTGACCCGCGACCAGAAGATCACCGAACAGGCCAAGACCGCGCTGACCGAAGTCATCCGCCGTTTCCCGAACAGCGAATACGCTTCCGACGCACAGCTCAAGCTCGATCTGGTGAATGACCATCTCGCGGGCAAGGAAATGGAAATAGGCCGTTCCTACGAACGCTCGGGTCGCTGGCTGTCGGCTCAGATCCGGTTCCAGAACGTGATCGACAACTTCCAGACCACCAGCCACGCACCCGAAGCGCTGTACCGCCTCACCGAAACCAGCCTGGCGCTGGGCGTGCGCGAGGAAGCGGTGAAATATGCCGCAGTTCTCGGCACCAATTATCCCGGCAGCAAATGGTACGACCGTGCCTATGATCTGATCCAGGATCACGCCGCCGGCGTTTCCGCCAGCTGAGAATGCGCCGCCGGTCTCCCGCGGTGTCATCGAAATTGTTCGCAAGCTGACAGCGCGTCGTGACGCGGCGCTGCGCTTGGGCTAAGACATCGCACTAGCCATGCTGACCGCCCTGTCCATCCGCAACATTGTCCTGATCGAGGCGCTCGACCTGACCTTTACCGGCGGGCTGGGCGTGCTGACCGGGGAAACCGGCGCGGGCAAATCGATCCTGCTCGACGCGCTCGGGCTGGTGCTCGGCAATCGCGCCGAAACATCGCTGGTGCGAGCCGGGACCGATGAGGCGAGCGTGACCGCGACCTTCGAATTTTCCCGCCTGCCTGAAACGATCAAGACCGCGCTGGCCGAGGCCGCTATCGAGATTGAGGGCGGCGAGGGGCTGATCCTGCGCCGCCGGATCAAGGTGGATGGCGCATCAAAGGCGTTCGTCAACGATCAGCCAGTCGGCGCCGCGCTGCTGCGCGAACTGGCCCCGGCGCTGGTCGAACTCCACGGCCAGCATGACGACCGCGGCCTGGTCAATCCGCGCGGCCACCGGCAGCTGCTCGACCAGTTTGCGGGCGCCGATCTCGCGGGCGTGACCAGTGCATGGAAGGCGTGGCGCACAGCGGAAGAGCGGTTGGCGCAGGCACGCAGCGCCATCGATCAGGCGAAGGAAGACCAGGATCTGTTGATCGCCCATCTGGCCGAACTGACCGAGCTTCAGCCGCAAGCGGGCGAGGAAGCGCGGCTCGCGGGGGCCCGTGCCGATATGCAGAAGGGCGAAAAGCTGACCGGCGATCTCGAAGAATTGCGCCACCTGTGGGACGGATCCGATTCGCCGCTGGCCAGCCTGCGGGTTGCCGCGCGCAAGCTGGACCGGATCGCGCCCGAGCATCCGCTGCTGGCCGAAGCGCTGGCCGCGCTCGACCGGGCGGTGATCGAGGCAAGCGAGGCGGAAGACAAATTGAACGCTGCCGGAAACGCGCTGCACCACGATCCCGAAGCGCTTGATCACGCGGAAACCCGGCTGTTCGAATTGCGCGCGCTGGCCCGCAAACACCGCTGCGATGTGGACGCTCTGCCCGAATTGATGCGAACAATGCGCGCCCAACTGGATGCCATCGAGGCGAGCGATGCAGAGCTTGATTCGCTGGAGGCTGCCGCGAAGGAAACGCATGAAATCTACCGCGCCCGGGCCGAAGCCCTCCACGCCAACCGGGTGGCCGCGGCGATGCGGCTGGACGAAGCAGTGGCCGCCGAACTCGCGCCACTGAAACTCGATGCGGCGCGGTTCAGGACAGCGGTGGCGGATTTGCCGGAAGAACGCTGGGGCGCGGCGGGCATGGACAGCGTCGAATTCCTCATTTCGACCAACCCCGGCGCGGATTTCGCGCCACTGGGCAAGATCGCCTCGGGCGGGGAACTCAGCCGTTTCATCCTCGCGCTGAAAGTCGCGCTGGCGGAAAAGGGCGGGGCGGCCACGGTGATCTTCGACGAGATCGACCGCGGCGTGGGCGGGGCGGTGGCCTCTGCCATTGGTGAACGCCTGGCGCGGCTGGCGGATGGCGGGCAGTTGCTCGCCGTGACGCACAGCCCGCAGGTCGCGGCGCGCGGCGGCACACATTACGTGATTGCGAAATCGAGCGAAGGCACGGTGACCAAAACTTCGGTCGCGCTGCTGGATGCTGCGGGGCGGCAGGAAGAAATCGCCCGAATGCTGTCGGGCGCGGAGATTACCAGCGAGGCGCGGGCGCAAGCGGACCGGTTGCTGGAGGGGGTTTGATGGCCTCCGATCAAGAAAGGCACCACCCCCCGGCCCCCTCCTCTGAAGAGGAGGGGGAGAAGTGCTTAAAAGCCCCCTCCTCTTTAGAGGAGGGGGTTGGGGGTGGTGGCCGCACAGAACAAGGCGTCATGGGTGGTGGACGCACAGAACAACGCCTGATTGGTGGTGGACGCACAGAACCACTCCCCAAATCAGGTAAGCCCACCCGCCAGACCCTGCTCAAACGCGCGGCAGAAATGCGCCTGACCCCCCCAGAACCCGAGCGGCGCTTATGGATGGAACTCCGAAACAGCCGCCTGAACGGTGCAAAATTTCGCCGACAGGCGGTGATCGGCACCCGGATCGCGGATTTCTTCTGTCCGTCGAAAGGTCTGATTGTCGAGGTTGACGGACAAACCCATGATCGGGTGGCGGACCTTGCCAAAGACCGCTTGATCGAGCGCACGACAGGGTTCCAGACTCTGCGATTCACCAACGACGAGATCATGCAGAACATGAATGGTGTGCTGGAGCGGTTGACTGCGGTGCTGGAAACGCAGGCGGATCGCTGGCCGGGCGGGGGCGCGCACCACCCCCAAACACCCTCCTCTGAAGAGGAGGGGGCTTAAGTGGCAGATATCACTGAGGCCGAGGCCGCGAACGAACTGATGCGCCTCGCCAGGCAGATCGCGCATCACAACCGCCTGTATCACGCCGAGGATACGCCGGAGATCACCGATCCCGAATTCGATGCCCTGGTCCGCCGCAATGCGGAGCTGGAAGCGGCGTTTCCGCATCTGGTGCGGGATGATAGCCCATCGCGCGTGGTAGGCCACGAAATCGCTGCGTCACCGCTGAGCAAGGTGGCGCACGAGGTCCGAATGATGAGCCTCGACAACGCGTTTTCGGACACGGAAGTGGCGGAATTCGCCGCGCGCGTGCGGCGGTTCCTGGCTCTGCCCGAAAGTGAACCGGTCGCGTTTACCGCCGAGGACAAGATCGACGGCCTGTCTTGCTCGCTACGCTATGAAAAGGGAATGCTGGTCCGCGCCGCGACCCGTGGGGACGGGCTGGTGGGCGAGGATGTGACCGCCAATGTGGCGACGATTGCGGACATTCCGCAGATGCTTCGATCGAGACATCACCCCCAAGTAAGGCACCACCCCCCGACCCCCTCCTCTAAAGAGGAGGGGGAGAAGAAGGAAATAGCCCCCTCCAACGAGGAGGGGGAGAAGGACGCTACAGCCCCCTCCTCTTTAGAGGAGGGGGTTGGGGGTGGTGGTCCCAACGAGGAAGGGGTTGGGGGTGGT
>NZ_JAXMJI010000038.1:0-2761 GCF_034376665.1 Allopontixanthobacter sp.
TTATCGCCGCCGAGTGCCTTCTGCAGATCCTCGAAGACCTTGATATTTTCGCCTTCGACCCCGATGCTCGAGATCGCCTCGAGCGCGCCGAGCAGCGAATTCGGCGAGATGCTGCCCGCCTTGCCGAGCCGGTCCAGCTCCGCGATCGCAGAGCCCGGCTTCAGCTCTCCGGACAGCACCCGCTCGGCAATGAAGCTCGCCGGATCACGGTCGCGCTTGAGCTCCCCCTTGTTGAACAGGCTGCCCGGCGAAAACAGCGCATTGACTTCGCCCTTTGCAATATCGCCGAGCGCCGAACGGGCATCGGCCTGGCGGCGCTGCGCGCCTACCCGGCCGGCGATCGCCTGCGCCTGCGCCAGCTGCATCAGCGCGGCGGACTGCGTCTTGACCTTGCCCGTGGTCAGATCGATCACATTGCCAAGGATACCTTGCGCATCGCCCATTGCGTCCGAAGCGAACTCGACCGCCTCCATCGCTTCTTCGGTCTCGAACAGCCGCGCGATGAACGGGGCCAGCACGATCGTGGCGGCGGTCAGGGCGATACCCCACGGCCCGCCGAGAAATCCGGCCAGTTTGCTGGTGCCGCCCATGGTCAGCTGGATGGCCTGGGTAATTTGCCCGATCTGGCTGGCGAAGATCTGCGTCGGCCGCGCGCCCAGCGAATACATGGTGGCGACGTCGCTGATCTGGAAGCCGAGCTGCTGCATCCCGGCCTTCTGCGAACCGGCAGAAGCCACCACCTGCTGTCCGCCGCGCGCAAATCCCGCGCCCATCGCCTCGGCCTTGCGGCCCGCCCCGGTCATTTCGGTGCCCAGCCGGGTCGCGCTGCCCGATGCCTTGTCCAGCGTGGTGCCAAGCTGACGGGCGCGCCCTTCGGCGCGGGTCACCCCGGCCGCGAAGGCACTGTCTTCGGTGCGCAGCGAAAGGACGGCATCGCCGAGTTGCTCAGCCATCACAGGCTCCTGAAACGTCGCTCAGGGGCATTTCAGGAGGCGTTACGGGGGCGGTCCGCATCCCGATGCCCATGCCCGCCAGATCCGCACTGCCCGCCTTCTTCGCCCGGAACCGGTGGCCCAGCGTCTTGCGCTGCAGCGCGCCGATCGCGCGCATCCGGTAGGCGCGGTCGACATCGCCCGAACTCAGCGCGCCGACATTGATCGCATCCAGCTTTTCCTCGGCTTGCAGGCGCGGCATCATCTTTATGCAGGCCCTGACCAGCGCAGCAGGCGTGTCCACCAGCCAGGCCTGGGGGGATCCGCCATAGAACCGCTGGAGACGGGCGATTGTTGCGCCCCAGTCGGGAATATCCCGGCCCGGAACATCTCCGGCAGCTCGCCCATCGCCGTCTGCATCGCCCCTGCCACTTTCAGCTTCATCTGCAGCAGGAGCCCGGTAAAAAGGTCGATCACTGCCCATTGATGCGCGCCGGGCAGCCTGGCGAAGACCTCATCCGGCACCCCGACCAGGATCTTGCGGCTGGCACGCGCGATCAGCGCTTCCAGCTCCTTGATCTCTTCCTCGCCCTCCTTGTCGGCCAACTGCTCGATCCGCTTGCCCCACACGCCGAAGCGGTGGCTTTCGATCACCGACAGCTCGTCAGGGCTGAGTATTTCATACAGCTCGCCATCGATCGAGATCTTCCGGCGCTCGATCAGCGTATCGAGATCGAGCAAGGGTATGGTGTGCGGCCCGGAACTGGTCGGGGTGCGGGGTTCGGGTCTGGTGGCGGACATGCAGCGGCTTTCGGTTGGGTGGCGCGCGCCCGTTCTTCAAGAGCGCGCGCCAGGCAGGTGGTCGGACCGGGTGTCAGGCCCCGATCAGGCCAGCGGGATCTGGTGCTGGGCGACAAAGCGGCCGAACCGTTCGTCCTCGCTGGCAGCTTCCAGATCTTCCAGCGCAGTCAGCTCCAGCGCCAGCCCGGCGGGCTGGCCCTTGCGGTACACCGGTTCCGCACTGCCCGAATCGTAGCAGCGCGGGACTTCGTATTGTGCGGCCATCGCTTCGTCATAGGGGGACAGGCCGCGGGCGATCAGGGCGAATTCGGCCGTCCGGCCGACGCTCTGGCTGAGGCCGATCTTCTTGAACCCGGCCGTGCCCGATCCCGCTGCCGTGGTGGTCACCGTGTTGCTGTTGAGCGCGTAGGCATATTGCTCCAGCGTGATGTCCCACAGCACCAGGCGGATCATCAGGTCCTCTTCGTCGAGGAACGCCTTGATCGGGCCGGTCGCCCCGGCGGGGCGCGCCTTCTGATAGGTCTTCGAATGCGACACGGTGACCCCGTCGTTCGAATAGTTGCGATCGCCATTGGTGCCGAGCTTGACCCAGTTTCCGGCCGGGGCAACATTGATCAGCGGAAAGGCCTCGCCCACCGGGGCGATCCATACGGTCAGCGGTGCGCCGATAATTTCATAGGGTTGCATGGTTCATACTCCTGATTGAACTGATTAGGGGAAAGGAAAGCGCGGTGCTGGCGAGCAGCATCATGAGGTACGTGCAGCGCGCGGGCCTCGGTGGATATGCCAGAGCTGGCGTATAGCGGGCGGGCTCCATGCTCATGAAACGGTCTCCAGTGCGTGGAACACCTGGAAGGACTGGAACTGGCGCGGCCATTCGGTCTGCGGCTCGCGCCCGGCGCTCGCTCCGCCTGCGCTCTCCGCCCAGTGCAGCAGCACGCCCGCATGAACGCTGCGCCGCAGCCGGCGCATGGCCAGCGCCGCCGCGGCCATCACGCGGGCCGCTTCGTGCGGGGTCTCGCCAAAGG
>NZ_JAXMJI010000039.1:0-3501 GCF_034376665.1 Allopontixanthobacter sp.
GGCTGGTCCCCGCCATGATCCCCGGGTCGGCCGCGAATTGCGCGCGGACATCCTTGACCACGTCGCCCGCAGCGCGGCCGACGGCGGTCATACCCATCGCCCCGAACAAATAGGGCAACAAGGCACCGAGCAGCAGCCCGACGATCACATAGGGGTTCTCCAGACTGAAGCTGACCTCAATTTCCGGGAAAAACTCCTTGAGATCGGCCGTATAGGCGCTGAACAGCACCAGTGCGGCCAGACCGGCGGAACCGATCGCATAGCCCTTGGTCACCGCCTTGGTGGTGTTGCCCACGGCATCCAGCGCATCGGTTTTTTCCCGTACGCTTTCGTCCAGATCGGCCATTTCGGCAATGCCGCCGGCGTTGTCGGTTACCGGACCGTAGGCATCCAGTGCCACGACCATACCGGCAAGAGCCAGCATCGCGGTCGCGCCATAGGCGATGCCCATCAGGCCGGCGAGCTGGTATGTCACCACGATGGCAACCACGATTACCAGTGTCGGCAGGGCGGTCGATTCAAGGCTGATCGCCAGACCCTGGATGACATTGGTACCGTGGCCTGTTTCGGATGATTTCGCGATCGACCGAACCGGGCGGAACTGCGTACCCGTGTAATATTCGGTGATCCAGATGATCAGGCCGGTAACGGCAAGGCCGACCATCATCGCCCAGAACAGCGACATACCGGTGAAGGTCTGGCCATCGACGGTGTAGCTCGTGCCCATGCCGATGGCATAGTCTGTTGCCCAGTAGATCGCCGGGATCGACAGCACCGCAGTGGTGATGAAGCCCTTGTACAGCGCGCCCATGATGTTGTTGGAGGAGCCGAGGCGGACCATGTAGGTGCCGATGATCGAGGTAACGATGCAGACGCCGCCAACCAGCAGCGGCAGGCTCATCAGGGCCAGCAGACCTTCTTCGCCAAGATTGGTCAGCAGCAGCGCCGTCAGCACCATGGTGGCACCAACGGTCACAACGTAGGTTTCGAACAGATCGGCCGCCATCCCGGCGCAGTCGCCGACATTGTCGCCGACGTTATCCGCAATGGTAGCGGGGTTGCGTGGATCGTCTTCCGGAATTCCGGCTTCGACCTTGCCAACCAGGTCGGCACCGACATCGGCCGCCTTGGTAAAGATCCCGCCGCCGAGACGGGCGAAGATCGAAATCAGCGAAGCGCCGAATGCCAGGCCGACGAGCGCATCGATGATTTCGCGCTTTTCCGCGAGTACCGTGAGGTCGAGACCCATGGAAACGGTCATCACGTAGAAGAATACCGCGATCGCCAACAGGGCGAGACCCGCAACCAGCATCCCGGTAACTGCCCCGGCGCGGAACGCTACGGTCAGGCCCGCCTGCAGCCCGCGCTGCGCCGCTGCCGCCGTGCGTACGTTGGACCTGACCGAGATGTTCATCCCGATAAATCCGGCGACTCCCGACAGGACCGCTCCGACAACGAAACCGGTCGCGGAAATGGGACCGAGGAAAATGAATACGATGATCGCAACCACCACGCCGACCATGGCGATAGTGGTATATTGGCGCTTCAGATAGGCTTGTGCGCCTTCCTGGATGGCCCCGGCAATTTCCTGCATTTTGGCGTTGCCGGCGTCAGCGCTCAGCACTTGGCGGCTGGTGACGATGCCATAGATAATGGCGAGCAGTCCCAGCCCGATCGAAATAAGTACTAAATTCACACGAAAACCCTTCCCCAGTGGATCGAATAGAAAGCGGCCTGTTGCTACAGTTCCAGCTTGGCGCGTAGGTATAGGGGCGCGGCGAAGGCGCGCAAGCCCCGTTGAAGTTTACCCTGTTGGCAAGAGTCCAGGGGGTCAGCGCGAATGGCGAAAGCCGAGTGAATCGCCCGCAGCCGGAGGTATCCCGTTCACCAGCAAACCGGCTTCCTTGCGGGTTTCGATGGTGCCGATCTGGTGAACCGGGATGGGCCATGCGGTATTCGCCGGGCCGGTGAACAGTAGTTGATAGTCATCGCCCCAACGCAGCGCATCCCCGCGGCGGGTTTCCGGTGCGTCGAGAGGAACCGAGGCGGTGTCGATGGAGACCGTCACCCCGCTGGCCTCGGCAATCCGTCCCGCGTCGAGCAAGAGCCCATCGGAAACGTCCATCATCGCGCTGACAAAAGGCGCGAGCGCGCGGCCCTGCGCCAGCAGCGGCACCGGGCGGCAATAGGCGGCGGTATCCCGTGCCGCGCCCCCTTGGAGGGCTTCGAAACCCATCATCGCTGCGCCGACCGGGCCGGTCAGGTAGATCGCCTCTCCGGGCTGCGCGCCGGAACGGGACGGGACCGGGGTGACGCTTGCCCGGCCAATCGCGGTCAGGCTGAAGCACCGCGGTCCGTCGGCCGACACCGTGTCGCCGCCAAGCAGCGGGACTTCGTATTCGGTCAGGATTTCTGCCAGTCCCTCGATGAACCGGTCGTCGTTCGCACCGAGCATATGGGTGTAGAGGACGCCTAGCGGCGCTGCACCCTTGGCGGCGAGGTCGGACAAATTGGTCGCGGCGAGTTTCCACCCGACATCGGCCATATCCTGACTGGCCAAATAGTGAATCCCTTCGACCATGCTGTCCTGCGTCAGGATCAAGGTCTCGGTGCCAATTTCCAGCACCGCTGCATCATCGGCCAGGCCGCGCGCGGCCGGATGGGTAGCGAGCGCGCGCAGGGCGGCGATCAATCCTTCCTCCCCGTCAAGGGAGGGGCGCGTCACGGGCGCACGGCCTTGCCGACCGAATCCAGCACGCCGTTGACGAATTTCGCTTCCTTCTCGTCGAAGAAGGCATGGGCCACGTCGATATACTCGCTGATCACGACCTTTTTGGATATGTCGGCGCGGGCAAGCAATTCGTAGGCCCCGCAGCGCAGGATCTGGACCATCGTCTTGTCCAGACGGCCCACTTTCCAGCCTTCGGCCAGCTTCGATTGCAGCAATTCGTCGATCTCATCGCGCCGCGCGTCCACGCCGCTGACGATGTCGTCGAAGAAATCGACTTCGGCCTCGGCATATTGGTCGTCCTCGATTTCCTGGCCCAAGCGGTGCTGGTGGAATTCGTCAAGGAGCCGCGCCAGCACAGTTTTCTCCATCTGCTGCTGGTACAGAGCCTGGACCGCGGCGAGGCGCGCTGCCGAGCGGGCCTGCGATTTGGGCGGCGTGGCGGGTTTGGTCATTTCAATCTCATTTCAATCGATCTGGCATGGGCGGGAAGGCCTTCCGCGTTGGCCAGCGCAATGCCCGCCGGACCGATGGCGGCCAGCGCATTTTCATCGGCGGACAGGAAACTGGTGCGTTTCATGAAGTCGAGCACCGACAGCCCGCTGGCGAAGCGCGCGCGGCGTCCGGTGGGCAGCACATGATTTGGTCCGGCGACATAATCGCCGATTGCCTCGGGCGTGTGCCGACCCAGGAATACGCTTCCGGCGTGGCGGATTTTTGCGAACATGACATCCGGATCGTCGATTGCCAGTTCGACGTGTTCCGCCGCCAGC
>NZ_JAXMJI010000040.1:0-23079 GCF_034376665.1 Allopontixanthobacter sp.
CGAACGCTGCGCGAACAGACGGAAAAGGACCTTTCGAACGAGGGCGTGTCGTGGAAATGGATTGAATCCTCTTCGAGCGTTGTCGGCGCATTGCTCGAGCATTCCGTTCTGGCCGATCTGGTGGTCCTTGGCGCGCGGGAGCCGCGGCGGGGCGGCAAGGTGCCGTCCACCACCGCCGGCGAGCTGGCGCTTTCGGCGCATTGCCCGGTGCTGGTGCTGCCGGAGGGCCAATCGCGGTTCGATCCCGCTGCGCCAGCGCTGGTCGCGTGGAACGGATCGCCGGAGGCTTCGCACGCGCTCCGCTCGGCGGTGCCGTTCCTGCAGCACAGCGCGGAAGTTTACCTGGCGTCGGTGAAGGAGAGCAAGGATGCGGCATTCGACCTGCCGCCCCTCAACGGCGCGGATTACCTTTCGCGCTACGGCATTACGTCCGAGATCGTCGAGATCGGCGATGGCGGGAAGGACGTGGCGGCTATGCTGCGCGATGCCGCCGCCATTCGCGGCTGCGGCCTGGTAGTAATGGGCGCTTACGGGCGAATGCGGCTGGCGGAACGCATCTTCGGCGGAGTCACCCGGTCGATGCTGACGAACCTGCAGGTGCCGCTATTGCTGCGACATTGAACAGCTGTTGAGCGCCACTTCGAACTGGCCGCGAGTAAGTGTTGGCAGCCGCTTCGACGGCGGTTGCCCGGACGTATGACACCTGCTGCCAACAGCGATCAGAAGTTCAAAAAGTAGGATGGGCTGCTCGGCGTCAACGAAATTATAAGCTTTCTCGGTCATTCTATAGATATGACCAACGCACTTACTGTTCTGATCGAGCTGTTCTTGAAAATCGGCGCTGCTGCGATCGCTGTAAACGAGATTCGCGGCCTCATAATGGCTGGTCCGGTAATCTACGCTATTTACGAATCGGGCGGGACGCTGACGGCAATATGGATTGGCATATGTTCGCTGGGGGGAATTGCCCTTTCCGTCATCGTGCCGCTTTTTGCAGCGACGAAGATCAGGAAATACGCCGATGCGCATCTGGGCAGGGCGTAAGCTCACGCCCAAGCCCGCGAAGACGCCTGACGATTTGCTAACTTCAGTGCTGTGCCCCGACCGGACCTAAGAGTAGAGAGAGTCTGACAAACCGGGAAGCTTCGCTGCCTGCGTCACGACAAATCCGATGAATATCGCCACTCCATAGGGCACCATGACCCGCCCCTTCTTGTCGCGAGGGCCGTCAAGCCTACGTTTGAACGCAAAAGTGACCATCAGCGCAAGCAACAGCCCCAGGCCGCCGATCGAGGTCCAGAACAGCATGGGCAGGGCTTCGCTTAACGGGATCCCCAAGGCCGCCGCGGCATAGAATTTGGCGTCGCCGCCGCCGATCATCCCGAGGCGGAACAGAAGCATCCCTGCGAGCAGAGCTATCAGCCCGTGCAAGAATCCCCAGCCAGCTGTTTCGATCCCCTGGGACAGAACCAGGCTGGCCAAGGCAGCGACCGCCAGAACCGCGCATAATACGTTCGGAATGCGCCGCGACCTGATGTCCCAGATCGCACCGATTGCGGCGACCAGAAGCGCGGTGGCGAGCGCCAGGGCAGCGATCATTTTGTCAGATCAATCCTCACGGGATATGCAGGACGGATTGTCTTGCTCTTTGTCACCAGAGCCACGCGAAGCGGATATTCAGGCACTGCGCCCTTTGCGGGTTCGCTCTCATCGCTTTTTACGGGCGCAGAATTCTTCGCCTGCCTGTATCCAACCTGCATACGCGTTGGAGCAGAGGCCGCCTGCACTCCGCCGGAAATCCTGACCTCACTACGTGAAATCCGGAGAAGCCGGGAAGTCGGTGCCTTTGTGACCGAAACGTGCTCGGTCACCGGCGTTTCGAAAGCAGCAGCAAATGTGGCTGGTGTCGCTGGCGGCGCTTCTTCCACGAGTTTTGGTGTAGCAGCTTCATCGCGGGCCCGCATGGCGAAGTATTCAGCGCTCTGAAGGCGCGCAAGATTGGCAGCATATTTCGTGTTCGCCGGGTCCAGCAAAGCCGCCGTGCGGAAGTACCGGTCGGCCAAATCGGCGCGGCCAAGCTTGGCATAGGCGATTCCGAGCCCGTTATTGGCGTCCGCCCTCGCATCAGGATCAAGCGAGGCGATACGGAACGAAGCCACCGCTGCAGAAATATTACCTTGCCGCATTTGCTCCCGCCCTTCGGCGAGAGTTACCGAGCTCGGTTCTTCGATAATCGGCGGCATTTGCGCGACCGGTCGCGGCTTGCCGAAGCCAAGTTTGGAAAACGAAAAGGATTGGCAGCCCGAGAGAAGCGCCGACGTTAACAGGATAGCGATTACTTTGTTTGCGTTTTTCATACCTTATCCCCCTGACATTGCCGGGAGCATTACCCGGACGACCCGAACTACGCCGGGTATCATCAAAACGCCGATCATCGTCGGCAACATACAAATAACCAGTGGTATGGATATCAGAACAGGCAGGCGATGCGCCTTTTCCTCAGCTCGCATTCGTCTTTTTTCGCGCATTTCTGCAGCATAGACCCGCAGTGTATCAGCCACACTGGTCCCGAGTTTATCCGATTGGATCAGCAGCGTGGCAAAGCTCCGAATTTCATCCACGCCGCTCGATGTGCCCATTTTACGAAGCGCGTCGTCGCGAGCAGAGCCCGCCCTCAATTGCAGAGTGGTTATCAACAGCAAGCGAGCGACGAGAGGATGCGAATGAACCATTTCCCGGCCGACCCTGTCCATCGCAGATTCCAACCCGAGACCGGCCTCCACGCAAACCAGGATCAAATCCAGGCAGTCGGGAAAACCATTCGTCATGGCCTCGCGGCGCCGGTCTGCCTTAGCGCTTACGATCAAGTTCGGCAGATACATGCCTAGCACCGCCAGCATTCCGGGCACGACATACATCCGGAAAAAGGACAGCGGCTCTGCGCTCAATGTCGAATAAAAAAGATACAGGATCGGAAGCACAAAGATCATGATCAGGCGGGCCAACACGAACAGACGCGGTGCGGCTGGCGAAGTATATCCGGCTGCAAGCAGCTTCTGCTTCAAATCATCAGCATTGCTGTCCGATAGGTTCAGGCCGGCTTTTTCAATCTGATCCGCGAGACGCGACCAGGCAGAATCGCGGCGCACCTCCAGCATGGGACGCCCCTGCCTGTCGCTCGATCCACCAATGGATTGCAATTGGGCCTTCAGCCTCGATCGCTTTGTCGCTGCCGACGAAAGATACGCTGCCGTGAAGACGACAAGGCCAAAGAGCAGGAAAAGGAATATGAGCCTTGCGAAGGAATTGGCTGCGATAAATTCCAACATATCAAACTTTCAAATCTACAAGTTTGCGTATCCAGTAAAGGCCGACGAAGTACCAGACGATCATAACAGAAAAACCGATGTAGAATATCGGATCGGTTGCGACCCCCAGATAGAATTCAGGATTTGCAAGGAACAACATCACGAAAGTTACCACCGGCGTCGCAACAAGTACCCAGCCTGTCATGCGACCTTCGGAACTGAGCGCCCGCACCTTCAGGAACAGGCTCGCCCGCTCTCTGATGACTTGCGACAGATTCGATAAGACTTCCGCCAGATTACCGCCGGTTTCGTTCTGGATCGAGAGTGACACAACGAACATGCGAATGTCTTCCAGGCCCCAACGCTCGGCCATTTCATTGAGCGCATCGGTCAATTCTGCACCATACGAGACCTCATCCGATACCAGCCCGTATTCGGACCCGATCGGATCTTCCATTTCCTGGGTCAGCAATTCGATTGCGGAGGACACCGGATGGCCCGATCGCAAGGCGCGCACGAAAATATCGAGCGATACCGGGAACTGGGCCTGCATCTTCTTGCGCCTGCGCTGGGCGACAAAGGAAATTGCCAGAATTGGCAAGCCGATTGCGAGGGCCGCAGCGAAAACCAGCACCATTTGCGCCACCCCGAATGTCAGGGGAATGTTTGCGGCCCAGATCACGGATCCGATAATCAGGCAAATCGCTGCGAATAGGATACCCATCGCGATTATGACCTGGTCAGCGGTGAAGGGCACCGCCGACATCAACAGATTTTGTCTGAACTTGCTGTATGCTTTTCCAAAGATGCTGTCTGGCGCGACATTGAAATCCGGCTGATTTTTTCGGAGCACAGCCACGATGTCTTCGCGGTCGACACCGGTCGCGATCATGCCCATGCGTTTGTTGACTGCGTTCTTCAACGACCTCCGGTCTGCAGTTAAACGCAGGAAGACCTGAAGCAGCAGGAAGACCGACGCGAATACGGCCAACAGAACGATTACCCTGACGATCTCGCCTCCAAACATCACGCCGCCCCCAATTTGAGTGACGGACGAAAGAGATCGGCAGGCATTGAAATGCCATGATCCGCTGCGTCCTGCAGGAATTTGGGCCTTATGCCGGTTGCTTCGAAGTGTCCGAGAACTTCCCCATGATCACCGCGTCCGGTCATCTTGAACCGGAAGATTTCCTGCATCGTTATGGTAGGCCCTTCCATACCGATAATCTCGGAAAGACTAAGCAACCGCCGCCGGCCATCCGCTTGTCGGCCGATTTGAACCACAACATTGATAGCGGACGCGATTTGAGCGCGGGCCGAGGTGGGCGAGATTTCAATTCCGCTCATGCCGATCATCTGTTCGACACGGGACAGTGAGTCGCGTGCCGTGTTGGCGTGAACCGTAGTCATGGAGCCATCGTGGCCGGTATTCATGGCCTGAAGCATGTCAAACGCTTCACCGGCACGCACTTCTCCAACGATTATGCGGTCAGGCCGCATACGCAGTGCATTCTTGACCAGGTCACGCTGCGTGACTTCACCGCGCCCCTCAATATTCGCCGGCCGCGTTTCCAACCGTGCTACGTGCTCCTGTTGAAGCTGGAGCTCCGCGGAATCCTCGATGGTTACGATCCGTTCGCGGCCATCAATGAAGGATGACAAGGCATTTAGAAGCGTCGTCTTGCCGGACCCGGTGCCGCCTGAGATCAATACATTCCGGCGGGCCTGAACGATTCCGGCTAGGATCTGCGAAACCGGTTCGGGTATGCTTCCATACTCGATCAGCTTTGCCATGCTGATCGGTTTTTTTGCGAACTTACGAATGGACAGCAGGGAACCGTCGATTGCGAGTGGTGCAACGATTGCGTTTACACGTGAACCGTCAGCCAACCGGGCATCGACAAACGGGGACGATTCATCCACTCGGCGACCGACCGCACTGACAATCTTCTGGATTATCCGAAGCAGGTGCCGCTCGTCCTGAAAACGGGTAGCAACTTTTTCCAGCAATCCGCGCCTTTCGACGAAGACATGATTGTATCCGTTGACCAGGATATCGGTGATCGTTTCATCGGCCAGCAATGGTTCAAGGGGGCCAAGTCCCAACAATTCGTCGAGAACTTCGCCCACGAGATTTTGGCGCTCACGGGAATTCAGGGCCGCGTCTTCTTCGACCAACAGGCCCAGGATAATGTCCCCGACCTCATCTGCAATCTGCTCGCGCGACATTTTTTCGAGCAGGCTGAGATTTATCCGGTCGAGCAACTTGCGGTGGATGGCGGTCTTGAGCGCCAGGTATTTTTCAACTTCAGCAGACCCCGAGTGTTCCGGCGCCACGCGCAGATTGGGGACATCTCCATCAAGTGCCGCCTTTTGGGGTAGTTGCCACTTCATGGGGTTTTCTCCGAGGAAAGCCGCGAAGCTAGCATGTCCGCAAGTTTGGAAACGTCAGCAACATAATTGCTCTTGGGCTTGAATTGGTCGACCAACAGACCCTGGGCCTGCGCGTCGGCAATTGCCTGACCTTCGAGCCTCAGTCCGCACAGGACATCCTGATTGAGCGTTTCAGCCACGTCCGACAGGCTGATCGAGCCAAACAGTCGCTTCTCGACCCGGTTCACGACAGTGGAAACCAGCTTCATGTCCACGCCGACGCTCCGGAAAAGGTCAAGACGGCGACGAGCCTGACGCAGGCTGGACAGGGATTGCTCGACGATCATCAGAATGCAGTCGGCTTCCAACATGATCGACAGGCTCCAGGTACTCCAGTTCGAAGGCATATCCAGCAAAACAAAATCGAATTCACGGCGCGCGATTGCAATCACGGATTGCAATTTCTGGGTGTCGATTCCCTCGAGTGGTATGATGTCCTGCGGTGCAGCAATGACGGAAATACCGCTTTCATGCTTTGCTGCCACGGTTTGCAGGAAGGCTCCATCCAGCCGCTCCTCCGCGTCCAACAGGTCTGCCAGTGTTCGGCGTGGAGAGAGCCCAAGCACATCAGCCACACCGCCGAACTGGACGTCGAGATCGATAATACAGACCCCGCGGGCGCTGCCGGGCCGGCGGGCAAGCTGACTGGCCAGGCTGGTCACCAAGGTAGTCGCACCAGTGCCGCCTAACGATCGGGCCGTCACGATCATCGGCGCCAGGTCGGAAGGACCCGGCGATTTCGACGCAGTTTCGAGAATTGCCACCGCAGTCTGCAGGAGCTCTTCGGAATCGAGAGGTAGCGAGACCACATCCGCAACACCTTCGCGAATGAGTGTCCGGACGAGCTTAAGATCGGCATTGTCCAGCGCAACCACGATCGAAAGCTCTGGATGACGAGCCTTGATGTGTTCGATTCTGGCCATCGATGAGGGTACACGCGGGTCAACCTGGACTACGACAATGCCTCTGTCGCCCAGGTTGCGATAATCAATATCCTGATCAAGTTCGGCTTCGAGCAATTTCGCGTCTGCGATCCAGGCCGACCCTTTGGAAGTCCGCAAAATGGTAAGCTGCTGCTCCGTGGCGATGACCGTCAATGGCGCAGGAAGACGCAAGATATTCTCCTTTATGAGATCTAAGGGGGAATGCTCTCTACCCATCAGTTTGATCCTGTTCCGGCACCATCTTCCATAGTCAGAGTGTATGAAAAATCAGGCAACCCTACCGTCCCTCCGAAAAGGAAGATCGGTGAAAAATCCATGTCCACAAGTCGAATCGTAACCAAGGGCACCACGTCCATGCCATTGGGATCGCCGGCAAATCCAAGTCCGGATCCGCGATATTCGATGATCAGATTCGATGCCTCTATCTCCGGCATAATCTGCTGCATCCTGCCCAGGAGAGCGGCAAAGGGTGCAGCACCCGATGTCAGCGTGGTCGGACAAGGGCTGGTCGTGCAAGTGCAAGTCGTGTCGTCACAGGTTATGAGGCCAAGCGCGCCTGCCGGAATTCGGTCGCCTTGTGTCAGGGTCACTCCGCCAATGGTTGTTCCGACATAAGTCTCGTTGGCCAGCTCGGTGGCAACGGGATCGGTCACCACCGACCAGCGCGCGCCGATTTGCGTTGCCTTCTCGCCCTGGTTGAAGGTGTAGGCATAGCGACCGGCATCGATAATGCCCAAAAAGAACAGCATCGACAAAGGCAACAGCAGTGCAAATTCTGCTGCCGACCCGCGAGTGTCCGATAGAAAATGCGAAGGGAAATTGCCCATGGTCATATCCCCATGACTGCAGCTTGCTGGGACGCATTCAACGTATAGGTGGAATCGATGATTCCGACGCCTTCGAACAGCGATTGGTAAGCAACCGATGCGACCAGATTGATCTGCGGAGCATTCGTTTCATCGGCATAGATGCCAGTGGTAATCGCTGTTCCCGGGCAAGTCAGGGTAACGGCAATGTCCGAATTCTCCCACCCCGGGATCCGCGCGGTACCGCCGGATACCCTGCCGGTTCTGGTGATTTCCTGAATTGCGGTTTCGACATCCGCAGGCACGGTCGCGGTGTCACAGTTCAGATCAACGAAGCTTTGCCGACTGGCGAAGCGGGCGCCGTCCCTGACACCCTTGACCACTTGATGCTGGGAATAGAAATAATATCCCAGCTCCAGCCCGCCGAACATCATCACCACCAGCAAGGGCAATATCAGGGCCAATTCGGCCGCGGGACCGCCTCGCTGGCAAGCCAGAAAAGATCGCAGGAAACTCATCGGATCAAATACGGCACATCGCGGCGGATGACCGTACCGGCTGTTTCACCGGCAGAACCACTCTTGGTCTTGCCGATTACCTCTACATAGATTTCGTCCTTCTGCGTCCGGTTGCCGACGCGGTTGAGTGATGGCTGGACGAGAAATACATCCATGAATTCGCGCACCGGCACATCTTTGGAGCTGCCCCTTACGCCGTGCGCGACACAGTTGATGACGGCGACGGAAAGACGCCGCCGATCGGCGACGAACTCGCTGGGAACAGTCCCCGTGCCAAAGCCCGCGCCCGCACTGCAAACCGGACTGCCATAAGCAAAGGCTGCGCTTGGCCCGCCGAGGATCGTGACACCATCTATGACTGCGCCCCGGTTGGCGATTTCCCACTCATAGACCTGGTGCCGCGTCGGAAACCGCGGCCGCGTGGTGCCGGTTTGCTGCGCCAGCCCGGTGTTGCTTTGCCATTGTGCATTGGTCCACCAGGAACCGTCCGAGCGGCGATAATGCGTCCTGAAATAGGCGTCGCGGTCCCAGAACCCGTCGCCGAATGGCCCGGCACCGGAGCAGGTGTTACTCGCTGTCGCATGGCAGATGTCGCGGGGATGCCCCATGGAGGCTGGAGTTGTCGTGTCGGGTAAGGCTGCGTTGCTTCCCGGCAGATACGGAGCGCTTGACTCCTTCCAGCCGCTATTGCCCATTTTGCAGGCCTGGCCCCCCGTCAAGGGGTCCGGATGCGTCACATCTTTCACGCTGTTGACCGAAGCAGAGCAAACGCCTCCTGTCGGGCAGGCAGTGTTGCCGTTGTAGATATCGAACCTGGTGTTCATCGAATCTGCGATATCGGTCTTGTTACCGGTTTCGGTATCGACGGCATCGTTCGCCGATTGCGAAATGCACTCGCCGGGCGGGGTATCCCACCCGAGCGCCTGGCGGAGTTCCGGAGTGCCGCCGCCGGAGCCGGGAATGGTATCGAGATATCCGAAGTTGCCCGGCGCCCAGAAACTCCCGCCGCCACCTTTCGCCAGCAGACCCAGCCCTTCGAGGGCATCGGGGTCGAACGGCAGTTCCGTGTTTGTATTGCCGCTGGGTTCATTGGGATTGCAGATCATCAACGGCGGTGTGCGGCACAAGGCCGCGCCGATGCCGGCCACAGCCTCTGCGTCGATATCGCCGCTGAATGCGCCTACAACAGGCGTCAGAGCATATTCCGCGGTGCGGGTCGCGACCGCAACACGGATAAATGCTGCCTTGAGATCATTAGCCGCAGTGGCGCGGTCGAGCCGGTTGGTGTCGGCTTCTGCGTCAGGACGGGTTTCGTAAAAATATACGTTGGTGTCCGGCACCGTCACCGTGGTTCCGTCACCATCGTTGGCGAACAGGGTCGAGTTGGTGACGAGGCCCCCACGGGCCGCATCGACGGCGCGCTGCATGGAACCAGCGGTTTGATCGAGCTGGGTGGCCCCGGCCAAAGCGGCCTGATCAGCCGCGTTCTGCAATTCGGAATCCATGCTGGCAATGCGGGCGTAGTCGAATCCGATTCCGGTGACTGCGACAAGCGCGGGAAGGGCCAGCGCATAAAGTGCAGCCGTAGCAGCGCTCTCGCTACTCCAAAATCCCTTTTTCTCCTTGCGTCTCATGCCGCACCTTCATTTCAAATTCAGTTTGGACCGGAGGATGTGGTGGAAGTCGATATCGTGTCGGGCTGCTTGACCTTGTCGGTCCGGTAGCGTTCGACCGCAGCGGCAGCGTGTTCGCCGCTCGAAACCGGCACCAGCTCATCATATTGCGGGTCCGGATCGATCACCTGCGCCATCATCGTCTGGCGGTTCGCCTCGCCGAATGTTGCATCGCCCGGTTCCTCGAACAGCATATTGCTCGCGCAGGAAGCCAGCATCAGCGAGGCGGCAACGATGCCGGCCAGCCGTGAATACTCAATATTCATAGTCATCTCCCTGCGGGACTACTGGCGCGGTGGTTGCTTGAGAGGGTGCGGCCAATTCCGTGGCCGGAACCGGATCATAGGATTCGCCGAACAATACGGACTTTGCCGCATCGGGATCGGCCACGCGGTCGGTCGGCAGCTTGACCTGGCTTGGCTTGATCGGTGCGACCAGACGCGGGGTCACCACGATCAGCAGTTCGGTTTCGCCCTTCTGGAATTCGGTGGAGCGGAACAGCGCGCCGAGGATCGGAATCGATCCGAGCAGCGGAACCTGGTTGATGGTGGTCTGGAATTCCTTCTGCAGCAGCCCGGCGATCGCAAAGCTTTCCCCGTCGCGCAGTTCCAGCGTAGTGCTTGCCCGTCGGGTTTGCAGCCCGGGAATGTTGATACCGTTCAGCTGTATGGAAGCTGCCGCGTCGATCGAACTGACTTCGGGTTCCACTTTCAAATTGATGGTCCGATCACCCAGCACGGTGGGCGTGAAGGCCAGGCTTACACCGAAGGGCTTGAATTCGACCGTGATGCTGGACCCGCCGCCGCCGCCGCCGGCAGCGCCGCCGGTACTGCCGCCCTGAACAACCGGGATCGGGAATTCACCGCCCGCTAGGAACGATGCCTTTTCGCCCGACAGCGCAACCAGCGTCGGTTCGGCCAGCGTTTTGGCGAAGCCCTTGGTTTCCAGCGCGTCAAGGTATGCCTCGAAATCGAGGCCGAGTGCCCGGAAACTGTCGCTGATTATGCCGAAACCGTTGGTGATACTGCCCAGCTTAAGCAAGCCGGTGCCATCCAGCGGGTCGGGCGTGAGCGAAGAGCCTGGGCCGGTCACCCCCTGGAAAGATCCGTCACTGACAAATCCGCGGACACCGATGTTTTCGCCGATATTCCGGCGGACTTCGGCAAAGCGCACTTCCAGCATGACCTGCTGGCTGCTGCCCATGCCGATCAGATTGACGACATTTTCACCCGCAAAGGATCGTGCCAGCTGCACCGACCGGTCGATCATTCCCGCATCGGTCGCGAGGCCGGTCAGGACCATCGACGATCCGGAGATATGCGCCTTGATGTCGCTGCCGGGGATCAGGCGGGTGACCTGATCCTGAAAGGCGTGAATGTCCGGGCCGACGGCGATGTCCATCACCGCAATCACGCGCCCGCCGCGGTCGTATAATGTCAGGCTGGTGGTGCCCATGCTTTTGCCGAGCACATAGACCGACCGGTCGGTAAGCGGCAGAATATCGGCGATTTCGGCGTTGCCGACCATTGCCTTGTCGATCACCACGTCCGAATTCACGACCTGGCTCTTGTTCAGCGGAACTTCCACTGTGCCGGCGTGAATGTCGCTGGAAATATACTGGGCTGCGACCGGAACCGGCGCGGCCAGCAATGCGAACGGCAGGCACAGATGGGTTATCCGCTGCATGACCTTAGTACCCCCCATAACGCTTCACCTCATATTCGCCCGCTTCGGTACCGCGAACTACCGTCATGGTTGGTCCGTAGAGACGGCGCGGTTGCGCCGCAGCCGATGCTGAACTGCGCGCCGGAGCGGATGGTGCCGGTCCGGAATAGACCGCCGCAGGCGCCGGAGCAGCCCTGGCCGCAGGGCTGCTGCGCGCGGCGATGTACATACCCCCACCGCCCAGATTGGCGGTGGTGACGGTCGTGCTGGACCCGACCACCTGGTTCTCCACATTGCGCAGGGCGAGCGACAGACGTCCGATCGAGGATGCGAGGGCAAGCTTTTGCGCCCCCATCTGATCGACCTGCAGCGTTGCGGTTTTGCCCAGCTTGGGATCGGTGTCCTTTTCGCTGGCCCCCTGGTCGATCGCCAGAACCTGGACATTCTCCAGCACCACGGAGGTCATCTGATCTTCGTTGGTTGCGCCGTCACCGGGGATCTTGCGCGTCAGCATCACATCGACGACATCGCCCGGGGTCACGAAACCGGACACGCCCGAAACGGGATCGACGGAAATGGAAACCGCCCGCATATCGGGTGGCAGATTGGCCGAGAGAATGGCTCGTTCGGAAATTCGGGAGGTAAGAATGGGCTCGCCGGCAGCAATCGGCCGGATCGCGACATTGTTGCCCGCCAGCAACCGGCTGACATCGCTATAGGAACCGGCAGGCACGGATTGGGCGGGCCAGTTGACCAGCCGCACATTGTCCGCCGTCAGCGGATCGCCAAACGCCAGATCGTTGCGCGCCACTGCGATACGTTGCAGTTGCTGTTCTTCGGCAACGCGTTCCTGCTGCTGTTCGACCCCAGAAAACCAGGAATTCGCGAGATAGACCGCGACCAGGCCGAGCAGAACGGCCACACCCGCAATGATAAGATTTCGCCGATCCATGCAGAAACGCCCCCGCTTGCAAACTACTTTATAGATTAGTGGTCAGGCCCGCCCCGAATGGGACGGGCCTGAGATATTTCAGAGTTAGCAGAAGCTGGAGGTCTGAGGATCTGCAATACAATCAGCTGTGTCACTCATGGCCTGACCAATTGCGCCGCCAAGTGTGGTAGCGCCGACGACAATGGCAACCCCGATGATAACCAGGATCAGAGCGTATTCGGCGGCCGAAGCGCCGGATTCATCGGCAGCGAAGTTTTTCAGAAAGTTTGTCATGTGTATTCCCCTATTCAATCAATTCGTGCAGTTCATCTGCATGTACGACTGGAACGGCTCCGGCATCTATTTCCGGTTGGCCATGTTGACGGGGGGATCTTGGAACCGGCGCGACGCCTCGTTATGTTATCCAGGGTGTTGCCCCGGATCCTGGAACGTTGGTTCCCCGTTTAACGCCTTGGATTTTCCGTGTTAACGCTTCGTTAGTCAAATATAAAACTTCCGGAAAATTTTCTCTTGTCGAATCAACGCGTTGAATTGCCTGAATGTTACCGGAATTGGTAAACGTCTGTAAACGGTTGCCTTTTCAGCACATCGATCCGGAATATCGAACTTACGAATCAGGTGGTTGATTCGATTGGTGGCGCAAAAAAGATCGCGGCCATTGCCGTACCCCGATTACCGCCCTAGATTCCGGCAGGATGTTTAACGCCGCCAGCCTTATCGCCTGCCGCAAGGCAATGACTGCTTTCGCCGCGAAGGCCGGTGCAAAGCTTCATGGGCGATCGGTATGGCTGATTGGGCAGTTCAACCGGCGGATGGAGATAATCATCACCATCTGGCTGGCGCTGTTCATGGCGGCGGCAATATTCCGCCTCGCCATAGCCCGCGCGCCAGTTCACGGCCCGTCCGATTTCATCCAGCTGTTCCTGCCTTACGCCTTGATCGCGTTGGCACCGGTGCTGGCTTACCGCCTGGCCATTGCAGCCTTTCCCATCGGACAGCCAGCCGCCCGCCCATCCTTTCACTTTTACCCGTTCGGGACATGGCGCCGCCTCGATGCGCTGGACGCGCAGAATCACAAGGTTTTCGGACCTACAGGATTTCTGGCCTCCCTGATCCTGGGTCTGTTGCTGAATGTCGTCTTCCGCAGCTTTGAATTCCTGCTGGCGGTTCCGGCCATGAACAGTCACGCGCCCGAATGGGGCGTGGCGATTTTCCGCGTGATGGCGTTCGATGTGATCGCCATGAACACCCTTTATGCCATCTGCTTCGTGATGGCCCTGCGGTCGATCCCGTTGTTCCCCAAGATGCTCGGCCTGTGCTGGCTGCTCGACATCACGTCCCAGCTGGTGATTGCCAATTACGTGTCGGCGGCCCCGCAATTACCCGGCGAAGTTGCGCAGGCGCTCGGCCAGCTGCTGCAGGGGAACGTCACCAAGGTGCTGATCAGTGCCGGATTATGGCTGCCCTACCTGCTGCTGTCGGACCGGGTGAACGTGACCTACCGGATGAGAGGCCCGGTAGAGGAATGATTACCGTTTACGTATAGCGGTTGGTCACCGGTCTATGCGGCGGCGTCGTTGCGGCCAGTGAAATAGCGGCGGGGATTTTGGGTTTGCGGTTTATCGAGGCGATCAGGGACGGGCTGCAGGCTGATTGGCCGGTGATCTGCGCGTCATTGCTGCTGTGGGGCATTTCGATGCTGATCCTGGCCGCCAATGGCGTGCTGGTCCTGTCGCCGCTGCCCTATATTCAAAGCCTGATGATCTTCGCCTGGGTGCTGCTGTTCTTTGCGGTGCCCCTTGGTGCGATCAGTCTCTGGCGCAACCGGCCCGACCGCCCGATCGCCTTTCTGACCGGTCAGATGATGAATTCGGACCGCGCGCGCCGCGTGGTCCGGGGCCTCCCCCTGATTGCCGGGTTGATTCCTTTTCTGATCGCCTTTTCGATGATGAAAAGTTCGATCGGCTTGTTCAATACTTTCGGATGGGATCAGGCCTTCATCGCCTGGGACAGCCGAATGCACGGCGGAGATGCCTGGCTATTGCTGCAGCCGCTGATGGGATATCCGATCATAACGGCAGCGACTGCAGCGGCGTATCATCTGTGGATGATGCTGCTCTATGGCAGCTGCATCCATTTCGCGATGTTCTGCAAAGATGATGTCTTGCGGCACCGGTTTTTCTTCGGATTTCTGGGTATCTGGACAATCATCGGCATAGGTATGGCGACCGCTTTCGCCTCCTATGGCCCCGCCTTTGTCGAACCCCTGCTGGGAATCCAGACCTTCCGCGACCAGATGGATTATCTGCACGCCGCAAACGAAACCTACCCGATCATGGTGCTGAAGGTGCAGCAGACCTTGCTGGATTGGCATCTCACTGGAAATTACGGCCTCGGCCGCGGTATTTCAGCCATGCCATCGATGCATGTTGCCCTGGCATTTCTGTTCTTCCTGGCGATGAGGAAAACCTCCAGAGTGATGGGCGCGGTGGCGGGCGGGTTCTGCTTTGTTATCCTGCTGGGCTCGGTCCATCTTGCCTACCATTACGCTGTCGATGGCTATGTCGCGATTGCGGCAACGCTGATCATCTGGAAAGCCGCAGGATGGCTGGCAGATCTTGAGCTGCGCGCTAATCAGCCGTCGCCAGCGGTTGCTGATGAATCGATGCCGCTGGTCTAGCGGATGTCAGGGCGCGCGACAGCCACGTCCTTGCGAGTGTTGGACGGAAAGTTCGAAGAGCAAGCTCTTGCATTTGCAAATACTATACCGAGGCAAAGTGCAAAAATGAAAACTGAATTAACATAATACAAAGACCCATCGACAAAGGAAAGTGCTACGAGAATAGCTGCTGTCAAAGCAAAGGGGGCCATGGCTGCGCTTGATCCAGCTATGACGCTTGGTTTCAGCCTGAGCGAGATGTAGCTTATCAAGCCAAGTCCGATTAGCCCCCAGGCGTGCAATATCTGCAAGATAATATTGTGCGGCTGGCCGAATGGATAGTTATCTCCCAGCCTGAACCGTAGTTGGGCTTCCCCCCAGCCGAACCAGGGACTTTCCTTGATGCTTCCCAGCGTTAGTGTCCATAGTTTGATCCGTCCGGAATAGTCGCCGTTTACCAACCTGTTGAGGCCGACTCCGTCCAGCCGGTAAATTTTCGAAAACAGGAAAGAGAGCAACAGGCCCGCCAATGCACAGGCGATAAACCGTGACACGGCTTCACGCTTTCTGAGGTCTGGAAGCAGTAGAGTTGAAATCAGATATCCTGCCATCGTCGCGGCAATTGCACCTCTGGAGACTGTCCAGAATGCGATGAAGAAGGCGGCGACTGCCGTAGCAACCGCTAACTTCTTGCCGTCGGAATAGCCGAAGGCAGATATTCCAACAATAGCAGCTGCATAGTAGCCTAGATGGCGAATATTACGATATCCTGGAAGTGCCCAGGTCCAGTCCTTGCCAGGTCGATAGTGAACCATAACGAACAACACGATCAACAAGGCGGTAATCAAGAAACCCACTTGAAGCGCCAAAATCAGTTTCTTCGCGTCGAGCCTTTGATCAGTCCATAGCGACGCTATCGAAAATCCAAACAGCAGATGGATTGTCCAGATTGACGTCATCAGTAAGGAACTGCCCGGGGTTCCGGCCTGCGAAGCAGATATCCAGGCCAGGATGACCAGCAGTAGCGTTGGAATCGTGACCAAATTCGAGGGCAGGGGGAACGAAGCTTTCTCCCTGACTGCAAACGCTATAACGAAGATTTCCGCCGCCAATATCGGTAAAGACAGCGATCGGATTGCTGACTGGAGTTGGGTCGGCTCGGGACTCCACGACAAGGCGACTACAAGCGGAGGTGCGAGCCCCAATACCCATGGAACCAGATTATCGACCTTCATTTAATAATTCCGCTCAAAGCCATCTATTCTGCAAGTGCGCTGGCCGACAAACCTCGTGCCGCCCGCAGACTAACCGTCGCCGTCGATCACGATGGCGTCTCCGGCTGCGTCATAGCGCACCTTGAAGCCGCTGTTGCGCAAGCTGTCGAGGCTGACGAAACCATCAGGGTCCGATCCGGAGGGCGCTTCCAGAACCTTGCCCTGCGTCTTCAGCATCGAGGACAGCTGGGCGACGTTCACATAGAGGTTGGCTCCGCTTCCCACCTTCATATCGATCGGTGCCGCCGCGGCCTTGCCGACCCTGATCTGTTTGCGGACATCGATCGTCCCGGCCAGCGCCCTCGTCGATTGCACAGCCATGGCGGCGGAGGACCCGGTCTGGGTTCCGAGATCATACTGGACGGGGAGCACATCGCCCAAGGACCGCGGTCCGCGTGGCTGGGGTGCGGTCAGGCCGATATTGCGGAACGAGGCCGCAAAGCTTTCAGCTTGCATTTCCTTCGTGAATGGGCCGTCTGCCGGAAATTCGATCCCGTTCGCGTTCGAGCGTTCGGGGTTTCCGCTTTGCTCCGCTCGATCTTGCCAATCGGAATTCGAAGGGAATGAATCGCCTAGTGACGGATTGCGTTGAGGCAACTTCATCCGGATAGGATAATGATCGCCCGTCTTACCCAATGTTCTGGCAACCGGCAGCAGATCCGGGCCAAGGAACATCGCCGAAAAGCACACGGCGGCAAAAGTGCTGTAAATGAACCTCGATTTCATGCCCCCCGCCCCTCTTCGTCCTGTTGAAGGCGAATCAGATTGATCGAAAAGCCTACGCCTGAAGGGATCTTTCGGCAATGATTTCACCGGACTCGCCCCTTACGGGACGCTTCGGCGTGGCGAGGTGTGTTGAGGCTGGCATTGACCGGGATATTCGGGAATACGGTGTGGCACCTGTCTTCATCCCCGTTTTCCGGCCTTAGAGAGAATTCCGATATGCCCGAAGCCTATATCATCGATGCCGTCCGGACCCCGCGCGGCATCGGCAAGCCCGGCAAGGGCGCGCTGTCGCATCTTCATCCCCAACATCTGGCCGCCACGGTGCTGGCCGCGCTGAAGGACCGCAACGCGCTCGACACCGCGACGGTCGATGACATCGTCTGGTCGACCTCGACCCAGAAGGGCAAACAGGGCGGCGACCTGGGGCGTATGGCGGCGCTGGCGGCAGGCTATGACACCTCGGCTTCGGGCACCACGCTCGACCGGTTTTGCGGCGGCGGGATCACCTCGGTCAATCTGGCTGCGGCCTCGGTCATGTCGGGGATGGAAGATTGCGTCATCGCGGGCGGCAGTGAAATGATGAGCTACGCCGCGCAATTGGGCGCAGAGGAAGCGAATGCCGGGATCAGGCCGATGGGCATGGGTTCGGGCAACCGGGAACTCGATGCGCTGCACCCGCAAAGCCACCAAGGCGTGTGCGGCGACGCGATTGCGGCGCGCGAGAACATCGACCGGCAGGCGCTCGACGCGCTGGCGCTGGTCAGCCAGCAGCGCGCTGACCGCGCCATCCGTGAGGGCCGCTTCGATGGATCGCTGATCCCGGTCCATAATCCCGACGGCTCGCTCGCCTTGGGTCACGAGGAATTCCCGCGGCCCGAAACAACGCTGGAAGGGCTTACTGCGCTGCGGGCCAGCTTCGACGGGATGGCCGATTTCGATCTCGGCGGCGGAGTGACCTTCCGCAAGCAGATCCAGCGCCGCTATCCCGATCTTGAATGGAGCGGGGTGCATCATGCGGGCAATTCTTCGGGAGTCGTCGATGGTGCCGCCGCGATCCTGGTCACGAGCAAGGATTATGCGGACCGGCACGGCCTGAAACCGCGCGCCCGGATCGTGGCCTATGCCAACCAGGGCGACGATCCAACCCTGATGCTGAATGCGCCGGTGCCGGCCGCGAAGAAAGTCCTCGCCAAGGCCGGTCTCTCCAAGGACGATATCGACGTCTGGGAAATTAACGAGGCTTTCGCCGTCGTGGCCGAGAAGTTCATCCGCGATCTCGAACTCGACCGCGAGAAAGTCAACGTGAACGGCGGTGCGATTGCGCTCGGCCATCCGATCGGCGCAACCGGCTCGATCCTGATCGGGACCGCGCTCGACGAGCTGGAGCGGACCGGCGGGCGTTACGGCCTGATCACGATGTGCGCGGCGGGCGGCATGGCACCCGCCATTATTATCGAGCGGGTCTGAGAATTGTTGCCGGTGGCGGCGACACAACGGGCGCAAAACCCCTATGTATGAGATGCTGGGCGGCCTGACTGTTATCGAAGCGTCCTCCTTCGTTGCTTCGCCCACGGCAGGGCTTTATTGCGCGCAATTCGGAGCCGAGGTCATCCGGGTCGACCAGATCGGCGGCGGTCCGGATTATCGCCGCTGGCCGGTGACCGCGGACAACGCTTCTCTCTATTGGGAAAACCTCAACCGCGCGAAGAAATCGGTCGCGCTCGATCTCGGGCGGCCGGAAGGGCGACAGCTGCTGCAGGAACTTGTGGCCGCGACCGGGCAGTTCATCACCAATTTTCCCGCCGAAGGCTTTCTCTCCCACGCAACTCTCGCGCAGCTCCGCGCAGATCTGGTGACGGTGCGGGTGATGGGCTGGCCCGACGGCTCGCCCGCGCTCGATTACACGGTCAACAATGCGGTCGGCTATCCCATGCTGACCGGTCCGGGGCCGGAACCGGTCAACCATGTCCTGCCCGCGTGGGACTTGCTGACCGGCGCCTATGCGGCCTTTGCGCTGCTCGCGGCGATTCAGCGGCGCAGCGCGACGGGGCAGGGCAGCGAAGTGCGCGTCCCGCTGTCGGATGTGGCGATCGGCACGGCCGCCAACCTCGGCGGAATTGCCGAGGTGCTGTATTCGGGCGAGAACCGTCCCCGGCTGGGGAATGCGGTCTACGGCTTGTTCGGGCGCGATTTCGTAACCGCGGACGGGCAACGGGTGATGGTCGTGGTGGTCACCCACCGGCAATGGGCGAAACTGCTTGCCGCGCTCGGGCTCGAACAGGCGGTCGCAGCCATCGAGACTGAACGCGGCGTATCTTTTGCCACCGATGACGGGTTGCGATTCACCCACCGGGACGCGCTCTACCCGCTGTTCGAAGCCGAATTTGCGCGCCGCCGTCACGGCGAACTGGCGGCGACGCTGGACGCCGCCGGGATAGTCCACAGCGCCTATCGCACGATGCTCGATGCAGCGCGGGATTCCGCCATGGTGGAGGAAAACCCGATGTTCAGCCCGTCCGCTGGAAACCCCAGCGGTTTCGCCTATCCCGCTGCCGGTGCGTTCGGTACCGTTCCGCAGATGGAACGCGGGAATGCGCTGGCAGCCCCGCACAATGGCGAGCATACCGAGGAAGTCCTTGCCCGCCACCTTGGACTGTCCTCGGGTGAAATCGCCCACCTGATCGATACCGGAATTGCAGGAATACATTCATGACCCTACGCCGCGCCGCCATAGTTTCCCCGATCCGCACCGCAGTCGGCCGCTTCGGCGGCAGTCTTGCGCCGCTCACCGCGGGCCAGCTTGGCGCGGCCATACTGAAAGCCCTGATGGAGCGGACGAAGCTCGATCAGTCGCGGGTGGACGAGGTAATTTTTGCGCAAGGCTACGGCAGCGGAGAAGCGCCGTGCATCGCGCATTGGTCTTGGCTGCTCGCCGGACTGCCGGAAGAAGTACCCGGCTATCAACTCGACCGGCGCTGCGGGTCCGGCCTGCAGGCCATCGTCAACGCGGCGATGATGGTTCAGACCGGAGTGTCCGACGTGGTCGTGGCGGGCGGGTGCGAATCCATGTCCAATGTCGAACATTACACCACCGACGTGCGCGGCGGGGTGCGCGCCGGGAACCTGACGCTGCATGACCGTCTGACCCGTGGTCGGGTGATGAGCCAGCCGATCGAACGATACGGCGTGATTTCGGGCATGATCGAAACGGCGGAAAATCTGGCGAAGGATTGGGATATCAGCCGGGAAGCCTGCGATGCCTATGCGGTCCGCAGCCATTCGCGCGCGGCGGCAGCATGGGAAAAGGGCCTGTTCGACGATGAGATCGTCCCGGTCGAGGTTCCCCAGCGCAAGGCCGATCCTGTCGTATTCGCCAAAGACGAAGGGTTCCGCGCCGACGCCTCGATGGAAACACTCGGCAATTTGCGTCCTCTGGAGGGCGGGGTGGTCACGGCCGGCAACGCCAGCCAGCAGAACGACGCCGCCGCGGCCTGTCTGGTGGTGGCGGAGGACAAGCTCGAGGAACTCGGGCTCGAGCCGATCGCCTATTTCCATTCCTGGGCAGCGGCGGGGTGCGATCCATCGCGGATGGGCTTCGGACCTGTCCCGGCCACCGAGCGGCTGTTCGCGCGCAATGGCCTGTCATGGGATGACATCGGCCTGATAGAGCTCAACGAAGCTTTCGCGCCGCAGGTTCTTGCCTGCCTCAAGGGCTGGGGCTGGGCGGATGACGACAGCCGCCACGATATGCTCAACGTGAATGGCTCGGGCATATCGCTCGGCCATCCGATCGGCGCCACCGGCGGCAGGATCCTCGCCAATCTGACTCGCGAAATGCAGCGGCGCGGCGCGAGATACGGGCTTGAAACAATGTGCATCGGCGGCGGTCAGGGGATCGCTGCGGTGTTCGAACGGGCAGACTGACAGCGTGACCGAGAACGAAGACGTCACCGAGATCCGCCGCGCCGTCAGGGCGCTGTGCGAAGAATTTCCGGGCGAGTACTGGCGGACGAAGGACCGTGCCCGGGACTACCCCGCCGAATTCGTCGACGCGCTGAACCGTGAGGGCTTCCTTGCAGCCCTGATCCCGGAGGAATTCGGCGGCAGCGGGCTCAAGCTGGATGCGGCGGCGGTGATCATGGAGGAAATCCAGGCGTCCGGTTGCAACGGCGGCGCGGCCCATGCGCAGATGTACATCATGAACACGCTGCTGCGGTATGGCAGCGACGCGCAAAAGGCCGAATATTTACCGCGGATCGCCTCCGGGGAGCTGCGGCTTCAGGCCTTCGGCGTATCCGAACCCGCCAGCGGAACGGACACCCTGTCGCTGCGAACTGTAGCGGTCAGGGACGGCGACGAATATGTCGTGAACGGCCAGAAGATCTGGACCAGCCGGGCCGAACATTCGGACCTGATGCTGCTGCTCGCCCGCACCACCCCGCGCGGGGAGGCGGCGAGCAAGACCGAAGGACTGTCGATCTTCCTGATCGATATGCGCGCCGCCCGGGAAGACGGGGGCATGACGATCAAGCCGATCCGCACCATGATGAACCATTCGACGACGGAAGTTTTCTTCGACGACATGCGCATCCCGGCGTCCAGCCTGATCGGCGAAGAGGGCAAGGGCTTTCGCTACATCCTGTCCGGCATGAACGCGGAACGCATCCTGATTGCTGCCGAATGTGTCGGCGATGCCAAATGGTTCATCGAGAAAGCCGCTGCCTACGCGAAGGAACGCACGGTATTTGCGCGGCCGATCGGACAGAACCAGGGCGTGCAGTTTCCCATCGCGCGCTGTTATGCGCAGATGCGCGCGGCCGAATTGATGGTCCATCACGCAGCGGCGGCCTACGATCACGGCGGTAACGCGGGCGAGGAGGCCAACATGGCCAAGCTGCTGGCATCGGAAGCAAGCTGGGCTGCCGCCGATATGTGCGTCCAGACCTTCGGCGGTTTCGGCTTTGCCGAGGAATATGATGTCGAACGCAAATTCCGCGAGGCGCGGCTTTACACGGTCGCTCCCATCAGCACCAATCTGATCCTGTCCTATCTTGCGGAACACGTGCTCGGCCTGCCGCGCAGTTACTGAGACCGCCTGACGTCCGGACGTTGATTCCAGCGATGATCCGTCGCAAGCTGCGGCATCCGGACACGGGGCAGGCTTGGCGATCCCGCGATGATCTTTGAAACGCATCTCAATGACGGAACACCAGTCTGCATTCGCGGGGTTCGGCCGGATGACGAAAAGAGGCTGCGCGAAGGGATTGCGCGGCTGTCCCCGGTATCGCGTTATCTGCGGTTCTTTTCCGGCCTTACACAGCCGCCGCAGCGAGTGATCGACGACCTGCTTGATGTCGACGGGCATGATCACATTGCCTGGGGTGCGATCCGGACCGATATAAATGATCAGCCCGCGATTGGCGTAGTCCATGCGTTTCGCGAGGAGGACGATCACCGGACGGCACAGTTTTCGGTCGCGGTTATCGACGAATATCACGGCCGCGGGCTGGCCCGGCTGCTGACTGCGGTTCTGCTGCTGGACTGCAAGAGGGAAGGGTTCGAAAATCTTTTAGTCCATATCCTGCCGGAAAACCGGCCGGCGATCGCCCTGACCCGGTCGCTTGGGGGGACGCGGAGCGAACAAACGCGCGATGTCGCCGAATTCGATATCGAAATCGACGGCGCGCTGGCTTCGCTGGCGGCGGAAAGCGATGTTCCCGGGATGGCGGCGATCTTCGCGCAATTTGCGGCTTCACGCTGAACCGCCCGTTCGGCAATCGCCAGCCGGACTGACCGTCGGCAGCCTGCCTGTGGACAGAGGAAATCGTATTCCTGTTTGATCGAATGCCTGTTGTCCGTAAGATTGCCCTGCATGGGTACTAATTCGCACCTCCCCCCGCCTCCCCCTCTGGCCGAAATCGCGGTACGGGAACCCATCGCCCTGTTTCTGGATTTCGACGGCACATTGGTTCCGATTGCCAGCGGACCGGATACGATCCGGGTTCCGCCGGGACTGGCTGATACACTCGATGCATTGTCCCGGCGGCTGTCCGGGCGGCTCGCCCTGATCAGCGGCCGCTCGCTGGAAGACCTCGCCGGGCATATCGGCACTCCGGCGATC
>NZ_JAXMJI010000041.1:0-44863 GCF_034376665.1 Allopontixanthobacter sp.
TGAGCAAGAATTACACCCGGATCGCCGCTTCGGTGTCGGCGCTCGCCGCCGCCGCATTGCTCGCGTCCTGCGGGTCTAATGCGGGTCAGAACCAGAACGCGGCGGATCCTGCAGCGGACACCGAAGTTGCCGCGATGGAGAAATGCTACGGCGTGGCGCTGGCCGGCAAGAACGATTGCGCGGCGGGGCCGGGCACCAGCTGTGCCGGTACTTCGACCGTAGATTACCAGGGTAACGCCTGGAAGAATGTCCCGGCCGGCGAATGCGAACCGATGGGCGGCACGCTCACTGCGCATTCCGGAAACCCGGCACCTGTCCCCCAGGGGGCTTAAGCCCTCGGGTCGCGGCGGCTACTGGCTGGCATGAACATCCTTTCCGAATTACCCCCCTCGGTGGGAATAGGGCTCAAGCCGCAACATTATGCGGAACTCCTTGACCCAGTGTCAGCCAGTACTCGCTCCTCGGATACGCGCCCTGCCGCCAAACCGGGCTGGGTGGAGGTTCACCCCCAGAACTACTTTTGCGACGGCGGACCGCCGCACCGCTGGCTCGGCGAGATCGCGCAGCATTATCCGCTGAGTTTCCATTCCGTCGGCTTGTCTCTCGGAACGGCATCGGGTGTGGATCGCGGCGAACTCGGCCGGCTTGCGGCGCTGTGCGATCGCTATGCTCCCGCTTCCGTGTCCGACCACCTGAGCTGGAGCGGTTCCGCCAGCAATCGCTATCCCGATCTGCTGCCTGTGTCCTATACCAATCTCGCGCTCGACCATTTTGTCACTCAAGTCTCTGTCGTCCAGGACAGGCTGGGCCGGAAAATGCTGATCGAAAATCCGTCGCGCTATCTCGCCTTTGCCGGTGACGAAATGGGCGAAGTGGATTTTCTCCATCTGCTTTGCGAGCGGGCCGGATGCGGGATCCTGTTCGATATCAACAATGTCGAGGTATCGGCGACCAATCTCGGATTTGATCCCTGGGCCTTTGTGGACAGCGTCGATCCCGCGCTGGTGGGCGAAATTCACCTCGCCGGGCATGCGCATGAAGACCATCCCGAGGGGGCCTTGCTGATCGACGACCACGGATCACCGGTGTCGCCACTGACCTGGGCGCTTTTCGAGCGATTTGTCGCCCGTTCGGGTCCGAAGCCCGTCCTGATCGAATGGGATACCGATGTTCCGGAATACCCAATTCTGATGGACGAGGTCCACAAGGCGCAATCGATCATGAACGCCGCGGCTGGCTGCGCCGACGCAGAGACATCCTATGCTGTCGCTTGAACAGATGCAGGCGTCGATGATGGAGGTGCTCGATCACGGCCCTGCCTATCTTCAACCGGATATGTTCGAGGGACCGCGCGCAATCTGGCTGCGCGGCCTGAAGGTTCATGCCAATACGATTTCGCACGCGCGTCTGGTGGCGCTCGAGGAAACATTTCCCAAGACCCGAGAATGTCTTGGTCATGCGGTTTTCAACGAATTGTCTCGCGATTACGTCGAGCATCCGGGTGTGCCCGGCTTGTCCCTCGACCAGATCGGCCACCAATTCGCCCAATTTCTTGCTTCGCGGGATATCGAAAAGCAAGTGCTCGATCTTGCCCGGTTCGAATGGGAGTGGCTCGAGAGTTATCACGCTGCGGAAGCAGCGGTGCTGAACCTTTCGGATCTGGCCGGCTTGTCCGACGCAAAGGTCCTCGCACTGCCTATTGCCTTGCACCCTTCGGTTCGGACGGTCCGTTTCGAAACCTCGCCGCATGAAATTCTGGCTGCAGAAATTCCGGGCCTGGCCGATGCTGCCGGGCTGCTGATTGTTCGCCCTTTCGAGCAGGTGCTGCTATCGTCCCTCAACTCGGCGCAACTGAAAGCGATCAGTCATGCGGGCGGGCCGATCACGATCGGTAACCTTTTGACGAAAGTTGGCGAACAGCACGACGATACCGAACTTCTGCCGACATTTATCTCGTTGGTCGAGGCCGGTGCATTGACGAGAGTTTCAGGGGATTTGGCATGATTGCATTTTACGACCGGGTGATTGGCTGGATTTCCGGGAAGATTCCGGAATCTTTGATGCTGCTGTTTGTCCGGATCACGCTGGCAGGGATTTTCTGGCGGTCGGGCCGGACCAAGATCGAGGAGGGCAGCTGGTTCACGATCAGCGACACCACCTATTATCTGTTCGGCGAGGAATACGCCAATGTGCCGCTGCCGACCGATTTCGCCGCGGTCATGGCGACCGTGTCGGAGCATGTCTTTCCGATCCTGCTGGTCCTAGGCCTGCTGACGCGTCTTTCGGCGACCGCGCTGCTGGGGATGACCATGGTCATCCAGATCTTTGTCTACCCGGACGCATGGTGGTCGGTACACTCGTTGTGGACTGCGCTTGCGCTGGTGTTGATAGTGCGCGGCAGCGGCCTGCTTTCTCTCGATGCGGCCTTGCTCGCAAAGACCCGCCAATGATTGCAGACGATGCCACGATGGCGCGGCTGATGGCGATGTCGCAGGGGGGAGACCGCCAGGCCTATGCGACGCTGCTGACCGAATGCGAGAAGTGGCTCAGACGCTTCTACGCGCGGCGGATCGTTCCTCACCAGATCGATGATCTGGTGCAGGATACGCTGCTCTCGCTGCACCGCAAGCTCGCCAGCTACGATCCAGAGCGGCCCTTTCTGCCGTGGCTCGCCGCTATCGCGCGGTATCGCTGGGTCGACCATCTGCGCAAAGTCTACAAGGCGGACGAGACCGGGTTCGACGACAGCTTTGCGGCGGACAGTGCCGAACCGGCGATTGTCGCCCGGATCAGCCTGGACCGGATGTTTTCTTATCTACCACCGGCCCAGGCCCGCGTCATCGAGCTGGTCAAGATCGAGGGGCTGTCCATCTCCGAAGCCTCCCACGCCTGCGGCCAGAGCGAGTCCTTGGTCAAAGTCAATATTCACCGCGGGCTGAAGAAGCTCGCGGCCATGATCGAGAAAGAGTAATTTCCATGCGTACCAATAATCATGATCTCATCGGAGAACTGGTAGACGATCTCCAGCCGCACCGACCATTGACGCTGCGGCGAGGGCTAGCGACCGCGTCCGGCAGCACTGTGCTGACCATCGGAGTTATGGCGCTGCTCGCGGGCGTCAGGCCCGACGTGGCGGCCGGGCATTTCAATCCAGTGTTCCTGCTCGCCACCGGCCTGTTCCTGATGCTCGGCGTAGCGGCAACTTTCGCGGTCATCAGCATGAGCCGACCGCAGGTGGGAAACACCCATGGCGGCTGGATCTGGGCGGCCGCCATGGCGGCGCTACTGCCCGCGTCGGCCGCTGTGTTGGGGTTTGCCGATCGGGGCAACGCCTTCTTCCAGTCCCAGCCGGCGCAGGGGATCAGTTGCCTGGTGAACGGCAGCCTGCTGGGCCTGATCGTGGGCGGAGCGCTGACCGTGTGGCTCCGCCGCGGCGCCCCGACCTCACCCGAGCAGGCCGGCCTCCTCACCGGCCTCGCCGCCGGAAGCATAGGCATCTTCGCCTATTCGCTGCACTGCCCCTATGACGATCTCTACCACATTGGGCTCTGGCACAGCCTCGCCGTCGTCGCCAGCGCTGTGGCCGGTCGAATCTTCGTCCCCAAACTGATCCAATGGTGACGGGGCCCCTGAACCCTGCCAACGTGCCGGTCGGGTGCGGGCCCCGCACGGATTTCTGATTGGCACACAATGACACATTTCAAGCGTCTTGCACTGGCCTCGGCTATGACGCTGGGGATGTTCGGCTGCGCCGCACCAGCCCAGTCCCAATGCGCCGGGACCGTGTCTCTCCAGATACTTGGCTCGGGCGGGCCGGTTGCGGAGGGACACCGCGCGGGAACGAGCGCAATAGTGTGGGTGGACGGTAAAGCGGCGCTGCTGGTCGATGCAGGAAGCGGCGCTTTTGTCCGATACGGCGAATCCGGTGCCAAATTCACCGACCATCAAGCCATCCTGATCACCCATTTTCATGCCGACCATGTCGCCGATCTGGATGCGATCCTGAACAGTGGCGGGTTTGCAAACCGGGCCGCGCCGCTGCCGATCGTCGGGCCGAGCGGCGATGATCTGTTCCCGGGCATCAAATCCCATCTGACCGCGCTGTTCGACGAACAAACGGGGGCATTCCGCTATCTTTCCGGCTATCTTGACGGCCGCTACGGCTTGCCGGTACTCGAGGTGACCGAGGTCGATGTGACCAACCCGGCTTTGCAGACTGTCTTCGAGGCCGAAGATTTGAAAGTCAGCGCCGTCGCGGTGCATCATGGGGACTTGCCGGCTTTGGCCTATCTGGTGGAGAGCGGAGGAAAATCGGTCATTTTTGCCGGAGACCAGAGCTTTCTGAGCCAGGAATTCGTTCAGGTCTTCCGGAATTTCAAACCCGATATACTGGTCATGCACAATGTCATTCCGGAAGGCGACGGCCAGCCGCGCGGGCTTCATCGCTGGCCCGGTTCCATCGGAGAGGCGGCCGCTGCAATCCAGCCGAAAAAGCTGGTCCTCGCACACAACATGGAACGCGCACTTGCGCGTCAGGAAGAAGGCGAAGAGGCGATCCGGCAGAGCTATCGGGGGCCTCTCGAAGTAGCTGACGACCTCGGTTGCTTCCCGCTGTAATCTGATGGCAGGGACCGTGCAACGCGTGGTGCTGGCGGGCGGCGGTCATGCCCATCTGGCGGTGCTTGACGATTGGGCCCGCGCGCCGCTGCCCGGGGTCGAGAAGTGGTTGGTGACGGCGGCTCCCTTTACGGCCTATTCCGGGATGATCCCCGGATGGATAGCCGGGCATTATCCGCCAGGGGCACACCGCATCGATTTACGGCCGCTGGCGAGACGCGCCGGGGCCACTCTGGTGATCGACAGCGTGGAGGCACTCGATGCAGACAAGCGCAGACTGACCCTCGCCTCCGGCAGGACGGTCGACTTCGATGTGCTGTCACTCGCTGTTGGGGGCGAAGTGGACACCGGGCCGCTGTCGCAGCTGGCCGGCCGCCTGTTGCCGGTGCGACCGATGGACGCGTTCGCCGAAAATTGGCCCGCGGTTCTGGAAAGTGCGTCCGGGCAGCAGAACTTCAGTCTGGTCGTCGTCGGCGGAGGGGCAGCCGGGATCGAACTCGCCTTTGCCGCAGAATACGCACTTCGGCAGATTTCGGCCAATGCCAAGGTGTCGCTGGTAGCAGGGGAGCCAGGAATTCTGGCGGGCCATTCCAGAGCGGTCATCGCCTATGTCCGCGAGGAACTGGCGAGACGGAATATTGAGATATTTCCAGCTGATGCAGTCGGAACTCGCGATTCCGTTGTACTCTCGACCGGAGAGGCAATATCCGCCGATTTCGTCATCGCGGCCACTGGCAGCACGCCGCCGTCATGGCTGGCAGGATCGGGGCTGGCGCTTGACGGCCAAGGCTTCGTCGAAATCGGCAGTGATCTCAAATCCCGTTCCCATCCCAATATTTTCGCGGCGGGAGACATCGTCACGCGGACGGATGTTCAGGTGGCACGGTCGGGCGTTCACGCCGTCCATGCCGGTCCGGCGCTTGCCGCAAACCTTCGAGCGACCTTCGACGGCGCCAGCCTTCGCCGCTATATTCCGCGGAAACGGACGCTGTATCTCCTCGCGACCGGAGACAGGCGCGCAATCCTGTCGTGGGGCGGGCTCGCCGCGAGGGGGCGGAGTATCTGGCTGCTGAAGGACTGGATCGATCGCCGGTTCGTGCGGCGTCACACGGTTCGGGCCAAGGAGTCGGCGGCAAAGCTGGGCCGGCGCATGATAACAAATCCGGTGAGAGGTAACGCACTGCGTGTTGCGCTGGTGGTCGGAACATGCCTGAATGTCATTAACCAGGGTGCCGACATTTGGCTCTTGGGCGAACTGGACTTGCCGCGCTTCCTGATGAATTATGCAGTGCCATACCTGGTTGCGAGTTACAGTGCGGCAAAGGCTCGCGGATTGATGGATTCTTGAATGGACCAGCTTGTTTCGGGCAGATTTGACGCCGGCGGGCCTGGCAGCACGTTCGATGAACCGTTCATAGAGCAGGTTCGCGCCGAAATGCTGCGGTTCGCCCGGCTACAGCTCGGCGATGACGCGGAGGTGGAGGATGCGGTGCAGGAAGCGCTGGCGGGTGCCCTAAGGAATGAGCGCAGTTTCCGCGCCGAGGCGGCATTCAAGACCTGGATCATTGCCATTCTGAAAAACAAGATCGCCGATATCTTGCGGCGTCGGCAAAGGCACAAGTCACTTGCAGCGCAGGGTCCGAATGACGATTTCGAGACAGGCGAATATTCCGCAGCTTTCGATTCCCGGGGAAAATGGCAGGAGATGTCCCGACCAAGGCCGTGGGGCAATCCGGAGGAATCGCTGCACAGCCAGCAATTTCTGGCGATTTTCGATTCCTGTCTCGGCTGCCTGCCTGCCCGGCAGGCCCGCGTCTTCATGATGCGGGAAATCATTGAGCTGGAACCTGCCGAAATCTCCGCCGAGACCGGGCTGTCCATGGCCAATATCTATGTCCTGCTTCACCGTGCACGGCTCGGCCTGCGTGCCTGTCTGGAAAGCAACTGGCTGGGGACGGGAGCGCAAACATGCTGAATTGCCATGATGCAACCTTTCTGCTGTCGCAGCGTCTTGAACGCGACCTCTCGGTTACAGAACGCGCAAACTTGCGGCTTCATGTAACCATCTGCCGGGGCTGCACGAACTTCGAACGACAGCTGCCGACACTCGGCAAGGCTGCTCGCGCATTCGCTTCGCACGATCCCGGCGCCGAAGACTCCAGTTCCTGATGGCACTTGATTGGCTTCCGGCAGGATCGCGAAGGGAGGTTCAAATCCGTAATCGAATGACGGTCTTTCCAGGAATTCTCGCATGAAGAAAATTGTCATCCTTATCCTTGCCGCCCTGGCAATTTTTGCTTTCGTCTATTTCGATTTGGGCGACACACTGACACTGGCAAACCTCAAGGCCCAGCAGCACGCGATCGATGCGCGCTACCAGGCAGAGCCGCTGACCATCATTGCGATCTTTTTCCTGGTCTATGTCGCCGCCACCGCGGCATCGTTCCCGGGTGCGGCAATACTGACTCTGGCGGCTGGGGCGATCTTCGGTGTCGTGCTCGGCACGGTGATCGTATCCTTTGCCTCGACAGTCGGCGCGACCCTGGCTTTTCTGGGCTCCCGCTTCCTGTTCAGGGACTGGGTGCAGGCCCGCTTTGGCAGCCGCCTGAAGGCTCTGAACGAAGGCGTGGAGCGCGATGGCGCATTCTATCTGTTCTCGCTGCGCCTGGTGCCGGTGTTCCCGTTCTTTCTGGTCAACCTTCTGATGGGGCTGACGCCGATCAAGACTCGCACTTATTTCTGGGTCAGCCAGGTCGGTATGCTGCTGGGGACGATTGTCTATGTTAACGCAGGTACGCAGATCGCCCGGATCAATGATCTGAGCGACATTGCCTCGCCCGGATTGCTGGCGTCCTTTGCCGCGCTGGCCCTGACCCCGTGGATCGGCAAGTGGATCATGGCCGCGATCAAGCGCCGCCGGGTCTATGCACGCTGGACCCGGCCCAAAAGCTATGACCGCAATCTGGTGGTAATCGGCGCCGGGGCGGCCGGGCTGGTATCATCCTATATTGCCGCAACGGTCAAAGCCAAAGTGACTTTGGTGGAAGCATCCAAGATGGGCGGGGACTGCCTCAATTACGGCTGTGTGCCGAGCAAGGCGCTGATCAAGAGCGCCAAGCTGGCCGACCAGATGCGCCGCGGCGATGTGTATGGACTGGCGGCAATCAATCCCGAATTCAGTTTCAAGCGGGTCATGCAGCGCGTTCACGACATCATCGCCGAGATCGAACCGCATGACAGCGTGGAGCGTTACACGAATCTGGGCGTGGATGTAGTGCAAGGCTACGCCACGATTATCGATCCCTGGACAGTCGAGATCAAGCGCAATGACGGCGAAATCCAGCGGTTGACGACCCGCTCGATCATCATTGCCGCGGGCGCAGCGCCCCATGTTCCGGATCTGCCGGGGCTGGAGGATGTGGGTTATGTCACCAGCGACACGCTGTGGGAAGAATTCGCGCATTTGGAGACCATTCCCGAGCGGCTGGTCGTGCTGGGCGGCGGACCGATCGGGTGCGAATTGTCGCAGGCGTTCGCCCGCCTTGGCGCGCAGGTCACACAGATCCAGCGCGGGCCGCGGATCATGCCGCGCGAGGACGACGATGTTTCGGCAATCGCGCTGGAGGCGCAGCAGGCATCGGGGATTACCGTTCTGACCGGTCACAATGCAGTCCGCTGCGAAGTGGTCGATGGCGAGAAGCGCCTGATCGTGGAGGCAGAAGGCCAGGAACACTCGGTACCTTTCGATGCGCTGCTAATCGCGGTGGGCCGATCGGCCCGGCTGACCGGATACGGACTGGAAGAACTGGGCATCCAGACCGATGCGACCGTGGTCACGGATGACGGGCTGGCCACGCTGTATCCCAACATCTTTGCCGCCGGCGACGTATCAGGGCCTTATCAATTCACCCATACGGCAGCCCATCAGGCGTGGTTTGCCAGCGTAAACGCGCTGTTCGGCCATTTGCGCAAGTTCAAGGTGGATTACCGGGTCATTCCACATGCTACATTCGTCGATCCCGAAATTGCCCGGGTGGGGATCAACGAACGCGAAGCCGAAGAACGCGACATTGCCTATGAACTGACCACCTATCCGATGCATGAACTCGACCGGGCGATCACCGAAAGCGCCACGAAAGGCTTTGTCAAAGTGCTGACGGTTCCGGGCAAGGACAAGATCCTGGGCGTGACCATCGTGGGCGAACATGCCGGTGAATTGCTGGCGGAATATGTGTTGGCGATGAAGCACGGGCTGGGCCTGAACAAGATATTGGGCACCATCCATACCTATCCGACAATGGCCGAAGCCAACAAATATGTGGCCGGCGAATGGAAACGGAACCACGCTCCGGAAAGGCTGTTGATCTGGGTTGGGCGCTATCACCGCTGGCGGCGCGGGAAAAGCAGCGCAGAATCTTCGACAATCCTGCCGCGATCCGCATCCGCAGGTAACCAGACGCCTCTCCCCAACGAACAAGGGTAAGATACCAGGTTTGACAGAGGAGAAGCCGCATGGCCAAGTCGTTTGGATCATCCGCAATGCCTAAGGATACTGCTTCGCTGCACGCAGCGCGGAACCGCGTCAGCTACGGTCGAATCACCGACAAGCCCAATATGGTTACAGCGCGGATGGCTGCTTTTGCGGTATCCGTGATGGTCGCAATTCCCGCCTTTGAATTTGCCCGGAATTCGATGGACAGCAGCATCGCCGCCTTGATGGCGGTCAGCCTGTTGCTTATCTCACTGCTCGGCATGATGCGCTGTCTGCTTGATCCCTGCTCCCCATAGCATGACGCAGCTTGCGGTCTGGATCACGCCGCTCGCCGGATTTCTGCTTGGCGCCGCGCTGGTCCGGGCCAACAGTTGCACGGTGGCCAGCACTCGGCGCCTGGTTATCGAACGACGTCCTGACTGGATGCTGGGGTTGCTGATTGCGATCAGCTGGGCGGGAATGGTTCTGCTTGGCATGGCGTTTCTGAGTCCGCAGGATCTGCGGTTTCCCGCCGATTTGCCAATCACGATGCCGATAGTGGGGGGTAGTGTCCTGCTGGGTGCCGGCGCCTTGCTGAACCGGGGATGCTTCCTTGGAAGTGTCTCGCAGCTGTGTCGCGGCAATCTGAATTATCTGCTGACCCTTGCGGGAATTGCGCTGGCGCTGGCTCTGTTCGTTGATCCCGTGGCAGACAGCGCCCCCGTTAGCGGGCGGTTCGCTGCCGATGCTATCGATACTGTGCGCCTCACCTGGTCGGGTTGCCTCACAGCGCTGCTGTTCGCTGTCCTGATCCTCTTCAGTCTGGCGAAACTGCGCAAACGCCGGACCACCCCGTTGGTGGCGCTCGTGACAGTCGGAATTTGCGGCGGCGTGATTTACGCGCTTAATCCCGATTGGAGTTACACTTCGGTGCTCGACCGGGCGGTCAACGGAAATTTGACCGCATCCAGCTTGCCGCTCGAAATTGGGGCAATCAGCATGTTCGCCGGCGCTATTCTCAGTTCGGCACTGGGCTCCGGCTTTTCGCTTGTCCTGCCCTCCATTCCGGCAAGCGCCACTTGTCTGGGCGGGGGCTTCCTGATGGCTTCGGGAGCCCGGTTGATACCCGGGGGCAATGACACGATGATGCTCTGGTCGATACCTGGTCTCACCAGCTACGGGATCGTCGCCTACGCCATCATGATCCTCACCATTGCAGCGGGTTTGTATCTTTTGCGATGGGGAGAATCCAAGCAGCGCTGGTTCCTTCGGGGACAGGATGCCTGATCCCACCCGCCCCGCGTGGTTAGACGCCCGCGTCTAAGGGCTGCAGGTCCGACGGATCCTGCCACGCCAGGCTACGGTGGTCGAAGCCGTTTTCAAGCGTTGGCTTCACAATTTCGAAGTAGGGCGAAACATCGAAATCACGCGGTGTGAACAGGCTGTGGTGCCGGATGTGCAGCAATTCCCGGATGCAGTCGCTGCAACCGAGTTCGTTCGACTGTTCAATAGTGATCCGCGGCAGGATCGGGTAGCGGATGGATTGGAAGGACTGCGCCACCAATGTCGAGCAGATCGCCTTGGTCGGCTCTCCGCTGCCGAAGGCGATCATCCGTCTTCGCCAGGATGTTGGCACTGGCGGGGTTGGGAATAGATATCGGGCCAGATCAACCACGTTCCGCAAGTCATAGCTGTCGCCGACATGGCTGACGGCATGGGCGACCACCGCAGCTATGTCTTCTGCGGAAAGTCCCACCGGGCGGCATATTCGGGAATGCAATCCCTCGAACTCCTCGATTCCGACGAGGCGAACGCCGTCCACCGCGTCGGCTTCGATGAGCACGGGATGCGGCAATCGACCGGCGGCCGATTGAACTTCGGTGCATAAGGCAGCGTGGGACCAGGTCGATTGGGTCAGATATTTTATTGCGGTGCTGATCCGCTGCTTTCCTTCGACCAGCAACACATCACCCGGTCTGATCGAGCGAGCGAGAAGCGCCGGATCGGTGGGGGCATTGACATAGGGCGCGCGCGACGGGCCGGTCAGGAAGCCGGCCAGCAAACGACCGACCGAGAGCAGCAGGCCCATGCGCGCGCCTACCCGGTTCTACAACGAGGCGGGCAGCAGATGGGAACGCGCCATATCCCGCAGTACATTGGCTTCGAGCCGGGCTTCCTGCAATTGCGCTGCCACCAGATCCCCGATGGAAACGACCCCCTGGATCGAACTGTCGGAACCCGTCACCACGGTGTGACGGCACCGGTCACGGGTCATCTGGCTCATGACCGATCTGATGTCATCGTCCGGATCACAGACCGGGGCCGGTTTGCGCATCATCCCGGTCACACAGTGAGTCATGCTGGAGGAACCGAAGGTCGTCAGTCCTGCCAATATCTCCGGCTGGGAAACCAGCCCGAGAAGCGCGCCGCTATCGGCATGGACCACCACTATCGAGCCGATCTGCGCTTCGTGCATTTTCGCCAAAGCCTTCCCAAAATTCTGGTCATGACCGATAGAGCGTGTGGAGGTTCCCTTGGCGGCAAGAATCTGTGAAATCTTCATGTCTGACCTTTCAAGCTTCTGTTCTCTCCCCAGGATGCAATTCGCGCAACGCACCCGGCGGGTTACAAATGCGGTGAAGCTCAGGCCATTCAGGCGGCTGCTTTGACACTCGTCCCGGTATTTATGAAAAGTGCGAAATTTTTTTTGCCAATTTGTAAGATTGAGCGCCATGCCGCGACGAACTGTCATCAATCCATAAGCCGGGCGGCACTTCGCCCCGTCTCGTCTGTGTTACCGGAGATCTCGATTTGCCTATTCTGCACCGCGCCGCGCTTGGCTGCGCCCTGGTCGTTACTGCTGCCACCGTCACGACACCAGCCTTTGCCCAGCAGGCAGGCTTGCAGATTGCGGTTGTCGACGCGGAGACCGGCCTTGCGGTGGCGGACGCTGAAATCGTGATCGAAAACAAGGCCATCGGGCTGCGGCGCGTTGAAACCAGCAATGATCAAGGCATGGTCCGTGTGGAATCGCTGACGACCGGCGGGGCCTATACCGTTTCGGCACCGGGCTCGGACCAATACGAAGCTTCGGAGGCCCAGCCGGTAACGCTGCGGTCCAATTTCGCCAGCAGTGTAACCCTGCGCCTGCAACCTGTCGGGACGGCCGCGATCGTCGTCACGGGCAGCCGGGCGGTTACCGCGATAAATACTGTGAATGCCGAAATATCGGCATCGCTGTCGGATAAGGAACTGCAGGCTTTGCCGATCGAGGGCAGGGACGTGGTTGGCGCGCTTGTGCGATTGCCCAATGTTGTCGCGTCTACCGGCTTCTTCCCCGAAGCGCCGGGCATTTCCATCAACGGTTCGAACGGTCTGGACACGAATTATCTCGTCGACGGACTCGACAATAACGAGAATTTTCTCGGCGGAATGAAATTTCCGGTGCCCCTGGGCTTCACCCGGGAAGTTACCGTCCTCGCCAACAGCTATTCGGTCGCTTACGGCCGGACACCCAACGGGATCGTCAATTTCACCAGCCCATCGGGCACCAACGACTATCACGGCGAAGTTTATACGCTGGTCCGCCCGGGCCGCCCACTCGATGCACGCTCTGCCTTCGCGCGGCGTGATCTCAGCGGAAATCCGGTCGGGGAAAGTTTCGAACGCTATCAGGCCGGGGCGAGCATCGGCGGTCCGATCGCCCGCGACAAGACATTCTTCTATGCCAATTTCGAATACACGCGCGACCATAACGAACAGATCGTCGATGCCCCTGCGCTGGGCACAGTCGCCAATGTCACCGGCAACAATGAATTCTATCTCGGGTCGGTCAGGCTGGATCACCGGCTGAACGATGATTGGGCCATCGGACTGCGCGCCAACATCGGCCGGGTCACGATTGACCGCCCTGGCGGCGCATTGGGCGGCGGCAATGTCACCTTCCCCAGCGCAGGGTCGGATCAGGACCGGTTCTCAACAGTGATCGCCGCCAACGCCAGCTATTCGGGGGATGAATGGAGCTATGACGGCGCGGTGCAGTTCAGCCGCTTCCGCTGGGATTACGGCCAGCCCAAGGGCCCAGCGGGGCCGCAGGTCGCGATCCAGGATCAGAGCGGCCTGACGGTCGGTGTCGTCGGCCATCCGGGCTTCGTGTTCAACGATCTGGAGGAAACCTGGCAGACCACCCACCGGCTCCAGCGGACCCTCGGCAATCACAAGTTGAGCTTTGGCACCGATGTGATGCATTCCGATTTCGCGCTACTTGGCGGCGGCAATCCCGATGGCAATTTCACCGTGCAGCTGACCCCGGAACAACTGGCATCGCTGGCGGGCAAGGGTCTGGAGCTGTCGGCGGGCGATGTGTTGTCGCTCAATCCGGCAGTGATCAATTATTCCGTCGAATTGCGGCCGCAGAGTTTCGGCACCGGACAGACGCAGCTCGCCTTCTACGTGGAGGACGAATGGAATATTTCCCCGCAGCTTTCCGCCACCCTCGGTGTCCGGTGGGATTATGACAGCCTGACCGGCAAGGGCGCGGCTGGCAGTGACACGGATAATTTCGCGCCGCGCCTGGCGGTGAATTATCGCCCTGATGCGCGTTCGTCCGTTCGCTTCGGCGCGGGTCTTTTCTACGGCAAGCTCAGCTACGCCGTGATTTCGGATGCGCTCCAGCGCAATACGACCTCCGCGCCGTTCCTTGCGCAGCTGGGGCAATTGCAGGACCTCGCAATCATCGCGCCGGACATCAATCTGGCCGACGTAACTTTCGACGGCAATCTGACGGTTTCTCCGGCCTGCGCGACCGTGGATGCCTGTCCTTCGCCGGCAGAGGTGCAGGCGTTGAGAGATACCGCGACCATCAACGAGGCACGCATCCTTAATCCGGATGGCTATCAAAGCCCGTATAGTTTGCAGCTGAGCGGCGGCTATCAATATCAGGCAACCGACACCATCAGCCTCAGCGCGGATATCATCTATAGCCGGTCGCATAATCTGGTCCGGCTGCGCGATCTCAATGCGCCCGCACCCTTCACGCCGAATATGGCCAATCTGACGGACGCGAATATTGCGCTGCTGCGCGCACAGCCGGACAATGCAACCCGGTTCGCCTTGGCGCAGTCGCTGGGGCTGGTGCGTTCGCAAGCAGACGCAGACGCTACCCGGCCGGTTGCGCTGGTGCCCGGCGGCGCACGCCAGATCACCGTTTCCGAAACAGGCGGCACTGCCACCTACCGCGCGCTCAATCTGCAGGCAAACAAGGCGCGGGGGGATGATTTCTACGCTTTGCGCCTGTCCTACACGCTGGCAAAACTGACCAACAACACCGATGACATCAACTTCAGGGCATCCAATGCCAATGATTTCAGTGCCGACAACGGCCCTTCGGCCAATGACCGCCGCCATGTCATTTCCGCAGTCGGGTTCCTGTACCCGGTTGACGGACTGACGCTCACGGTCGCGGGATTGTTCCAGTCGGGGCAACCGATCAATCTGGTTCCCGATGCACGCATTTTCGGAACCCAGGACCTGAATGGAGACGGGGCTTCCTTTGGCGAGAATTTCGTCGGCAATTCGGATCGCTATCCCGGAGCCACGCGCAATTCGGCGCGCCTGCCCTGGTCCGCCTCGGTGGATCTGGGGGTCCGCTATGCCATACCGGCGCTGGCTGGGCGGCTGGAACTGAGTGCGGATGTGTTCAACCTGTTCAACGCCAATAACGAATCCGGCTTTGCCAATGCGGCAACAACGTCCAATCAGGTGCAATTCGGCGGCGGCGCTCCGTTTGTTCAGCGCAATGCGGGACCGCCGCGCCAGTTCCAGTTCGGCGCGGCGTGGAAATTCTAGGGGGCACGGCAAGTATGGCGATTTTGCAGCAGGGCCAGGGACTGATCGGCATCGGCTTCCTGCTGATGCTGGCCTGGGCCGTGTCGGAAGACCGCAAGACACGCCCCGGCTGGCGCTGGATCGCCGGGGCCGTGCTGCTGCAGATCATACTGGCCGTGGCGGTCACCCGGATTCCGGTCATCTGGACCATCGTCGGTTTTGCCAATCAGGGTGTCACCGCGATCGAAAAGGCCACGCTGGTCGGGTCGAGTTACATGTTCGGCTATACCGGCGGTGCGCCCATTCCCTTCGTCCTGAAGCCCGGGGCCAGCCCCCCACTGGTCATCGCATTCCAGATATTGCCGCTGATCATTACCTTTTCGGCACTGTCGGCCCTGCTGTGGCATTGGGGCATATTGCGGGCGATGGTGCGCGGCCTTTCGTGGGCCTTGCGCCGGACACTCGGGGTCAGCGGCGTGGTCGGTCTGGGCGGCGGCGCGACGATGTTCCTCGGCGTGGTGGAATCGCCGCTGGTGATGCGCGCGTGGTTCGACCGGATGAGCCGGTCCGAATTGTTCACGGTCATGGTGCTGATCATGTCGACCATTTCCGGCGCGATCCTGATCCTATACGCCACCACCCTGTCCAAAACGGTGCCCAATGCAGTGGGGCACATGATCGTGGCATCGCTGATTTCCCTGCCGGCGGCGGTGCTGATCGCGCGGCTGATGGTGCCGGGTGACGGTTCTGTCAGCGCCGAGGATGCGGAGCCTGAACTGTCGTACGAAAGCAGCATGGACGCAGTGATCCGCGGCACGATGGAGGGCGTCCAGCTGGTGCTGGCGGTCATCGGTGTGATCATCGTGGTCTTCGCCCTGGTCAGTCTGGTCGATCAGATGCTGCTGTGGTTGCCGCTCGTCGATGGGCAGCCGCTGACCCTCAAGCGGGGTTTCGGCTGGATCTTCGCTCCACTGATGTGGGCGATCGGAGTCCCGTGGGATCAGGCCCCGGCTGCCGGGGCGCTGATGGGGACCAAGGCCATTTTCAACGAATATGTCGCCTATCTCGATCTGGCTGCCATCCCCGCTGGAACACTTGATACCCGCAGCACGCTGATCATGACCTATGCACTGTGCGGCGTCGCCAATCTGGCCAGTGTCGGCCTGCTGGTTTCCACCATCGCCACCCTGGCCCCTGCACGGCGGTCCGAAGTGTCCGCCCTTGGCATGAAAAGCTGGGTTGCGGGCAATATGACATCGGCGATGACCGCCGCAGTCATCGGCCTTGTGACACAGGTTTGATAGCAGATGTTCGACGCGAAGCTCCGCCCGCTGATCGATCCGCCACTCAATGCGCTCGGGCGTCGGATTGCGGCATTGGGGATTAGTGCCAACAGCGTCACCCTGGCCGGAATGTTGGTGGGGCTAGGGGCCGGGGCAGTGATCTCGCAAGGCCACTTTGTTGCCGGACTGGCGCTCATCCTGGTTAGCCGGATGCTGGACGGGCTGGATGGCGCTGTCGCCCGCGCGACAAAGATCACCGATTTCGGCGGCTATCTCGATATCGTTGCCGATTTCGCCTTCTACATCGCCGTGCCCATCGGTTTCGCCTTCGCATCGGCCGAAAATATGCCTTTTGCTTTGTTGTTGGTTGCCAGCTTCACCCTGACCGGGATCAGCTTTCTGAGTTTTGCCGTGCTGGCAGCCAAGCGCGGCCTGGAAACCAGCGATCATGGCCAGAAGAGCTTCTTCTACAACACCGGCCTGGCCGAGGGGGCAGAGACTATCCTGGCCTTCATTCTGATGTGCCTCCTTCCCGGACACTTCGCACTGATCGCCTCGGTCTATGCGGTCCTGTGTCTGCTGACGGTGTTTCAGCGCAGCATCGCAGCCTATCTGACCTTCAAATAATTGTTTGCCCCAAGACAGGACCCCCAAGATGTCGATATTCCCTTCCTTGCCAACCGATCATCAATTGGACAGCGTTTTCAAACTCTTCCCCGCCACGGTTGGCCCATTATTGGAATATCATGACCGGGTGCTGCGCGATCCGTCGCCCCTGACTGTGGCCGAGCGCGAACTGATCGCGGCCTATGTCTCCGGCCTCAATGCCTGCACCTATTGCCATGGTTCGCACGTGCTGGCTGCAACTGCATTCGGGATCGATGAAAACTGGTTCGAAGGCCTGATCAACGATCTGGAAAGCTGCGCGGTGGATGCAAAGCTCAAGCCCTTGCTGGCCTATGTGCGCAAACTCACGCTGACCCCGAGCATGATCGTGGAAGCCGATGCTGCTGCGGTTTATGCCGCCGGTTGGGAGGAACAGGCCCTGTTCGATGCAATCAGCGTGTGCGGATTGTTCAATCTGATGAACCGGATCGTCGATGGGACGGGGACACGTATCGATCCGCTGGTAATGCCTGAAGAAGACAAGACCGCGCGAAGGGCGCGGATGGTCGAAGGCGTCGATCCCGGCGATCCCTACCGGGCGGAGAGGAGTTATTCCAAGCTCGCCGCTATCTGGGGAATTGCGCCTTAGGCAGCGGGGCAGAGTGCGCGATGGAAATCGTGAAACACCGCCATTTTTTCATTATGTAACCTAACCGCACTTTTTTCCGAATGACATTCAGGTCCGATGTCCTCCCCATCGGTACCTGCCGCGTCGATCCGGAAAGGTCGACGCGGCCAACCGGGCAGGACGGGCTATTTTTGATGGATTTTATGTCCTTCGCCGAAAATAAAGCGCACCGCGATGTGTAACCTTGCGCGTGCGCCTGCCGAATGTCCGGTTCTAAGGGGACCGTATTCTTGTCAGACCGACATACCACACCAGCAAGACGGGGGCGGAAGAATCCTTCGGCAGTTGCTGGCTTATCCGCATCAAATTCCATTCCGCCGGCTTTTCCTGCCGACTGAACCTTTCCGGCTTATGGACGCAGCCGGGAAGGCGATCGTGCGTCTGAACCTATCACCCCAAAGGGAGAATTATTTATGAAGAAACGTAACCTGGCATCGATGCTTATGGTCGCTGGTGGATTGTCACTGGCAACAGCCGCGTGCTCGAGCCCCGCAGAAGCGCCGGTTGATGAAACGACCGAAGTGGCCAGCGTGGATGCTGACGCAACCAGCGTTGCTCCATGCGGTGCTGCCAATTGTGCAGCGGCTGGCTGTGAAGCCAAGCCATGTGCTGCTGCACCTTGTGCAGCTGCTGGTTGTGAAGCCAAGCCATGTGCTGCTGCAGGATGCGCAGCGAAGAAGTAATTCACTGGCGAGTGGCAACAATTGCGACTGAACCCTGCAGCTCAACTGGCAGGGTTTGTTTCAAGGGTGCCGCTTCTTGATGAATCCAGGGGAAAATGAAATGAAAAGATCCAGACTTGCATCGATGTTCGTGGTCGCTGGCGGCCTCGCGACGGCTTTGCCCGGAGTCGCAATCGCCCAATGTGCGGCGAGCCATTCCAAGCACCATTCCGCTTGTACGGCAAAGACCTGCGGCGGCAAACATTGCGCTGCAGCAAACTGCGCAGCCAATGCCTGCGCAACCAAGCCATGCGCAGCGTCCGCTTGCGCGGCTGCGCCTTGCGCCGCTGCACCCTGCAACGCCAAGGGATGTGCCGCTTCATCGTGTGCCGCATCTTCGTGCAGCGCGAAGGCTTGTGCCCCGGCTGCCTGCGAAGCGGCGCCTTGTTCGGCAAAGCCCTGTGCGCCCAAGGCATAGACAATCTGCCTAGGCTCCGCTTATGGTCGGCGGCGGTCCAGCGCCGTCGCCGACCACCAGTACGCCTTCGGGCGGCTTCGATCATAAAGCGGAAACCGGTATGTCCATGGAGCCTCTCGACGCAGCTCATGTCGTGATCGACGCGATCACCGAAATGGCGCGCGAGGGCCGTCCGCTGATGACCCGCATTCTCCCGCCCAGCGATATTCACTGGTGGGAGCATTATCCGGACGACGATGCCCGCGACGCGCGGACCCGTTCGCGCTGGTACTACCACGTTCACGCTCCCGGTGACCGCGACCCTGCAGAGCATGGTCACTTTCATCTGTTCCTGCACCGCACACAGATGGACGACGGGAGCTTGCCCGTAGCCGCCCCTGCGGAAGGTGAAGAGGCGCTCGCTTTCGTGACGCATATCGCGGGGTTGGCGATCGACCATCACGGCATACCGGTCAATTGGTTCGCGACCAATCGCTGGGTGACGAACGAGTTCATGTATCCGGCGCCCGTCATGATCGACCATCTGGACAGGTATGATGTGGACCAGACCGAAGAGGACAAGACCGTCAACCGGTTCCTGACCGCCATGGTTGCCCTCTACCGCCAAGAGATCGGCGATATGCTGCTGGAACGCGACAGGCGGATAGCCGGGTTGACGTCCGCAGGCGCTGACCCGGAAGACATATTCGAAGTCGGCAATGACGTCCTGGCAATTTGCCCAATCGACCTCGATGCGAAGATCGAAGAGCTGGGCATCGAATAGCATCACATAATATTTCGCCACGATCTTCCGAAAGCAGATTGGCGCTCCAGCAATTTTCAAAATGCTTCGGCAAAGGGCATCCAACCGATGAACAGAATTGATTTACTATCAAACATATTCATCTTTGCGGTTGGAACCATATTCCTGTTGATCGCAATTTTGTTTGTGCTGGACGTGATCCAGACGAAGGATGCAGTCCGGCGGAATTTTCCGGTGATTGGGCGATTTCGTTCCTTGTTCACCACGCTCGGGGAGTTTTTCCGCCAATATTTCTTTGCCATGGACCGCGAGGAAATGCCCTTCAATCGCGCCGAGCGCGAATGGGTGAACCGGGCGACCCACGAACATGACAACACAATCGCATTCGGTTCGACCAAGTGCCTGACCCCAGTCGGCACCGCGATTTTCGTGAACTGCGCCTTTCCCACGCTGGATGAAGATGCGGTCGAGATGCAGCCGCTCGAAATCGGGCCCTTTTGCCGCACGCCCTTTCAAGCCGCTTCTTTTTTCAACATCTCCGGGATGAGTTTTGGCGCGCTGTCCTCCCCGGCGGTGCTGGCGCTGTCCAGGGGAGCGAAAATGGCAGGATGCTGGATGAATACCGGGGAAGGGGGATTATCGCCCTACCATCTCCTGGGCGGGGCCGACATTGTCATGCAAATCGGCACCGCCAAATATGGTGTGCGGGACCAGCAAGGCGCCTTGAGCGATGAAAAGCTGAGGCAGATCGCTGCGCATGAGCAGGTCCGGATGTTTGAAATCAAACTGAGCCAAGGGGCCAAGCCGGGCAAAGGCGGTATCCTGCCGGCGGTCAAGGTCACTGCCGAGATCGCTGCCATTCGCGGCATCCCGCAGGGCGAAGATTCAATTTCCCCCAACCGCCATCCTGAAATCGGCAGTGTCGGCGATCTACTGGACATGATCGCCCGCGTTCGCGAGGTGACGGGGAAGCCCACGGGCATCAAGGCAGTGATCGGTGCATACGGCTGGATCGAGGAACTATGCGCAGAAATCTGCCTCCGCGGAACAGAAAGCGCCCCGGACTTTTTCACCATCGATAGCGGCGATGGCGGCACCGGGGCGGCCCCGATGGCGCTGATGGACAATGTCGGCCTGACGATCCGCGAATCGTTGCCGCTGGTATCGGATATCCTGCACAAATATGGCCTGCGGGAAAGGGTGCGGATTGTCGCATCCGGCAAGCTGATCACTCCGTCCGAAGTTGCCTGGGCAATTGCGACCGGTGCCGATTTTGTTGTTTCGGCGCGCGGTTTCATGTTCTCGCTCGGCTGTATTCAGGCGCTGAAATGCAACAAGAATACCTGCCCGACCGGCATCACCACGCACAACACCCGCCTGCAGAGGGGCCTCGATCCGGAAGAAAAATCGGTAAAGGTCGCGAATTACTGCATGAACATGGTCCACGAAGTGCAGATCATATCGCATAGCTGCGGTGTCAGTCGGCCGCGCCTGATGGGGCGGAAACACGTGCGGATTGTCCAGTCGGACGGGAAATCGGTGCCGATGGACATATTATATCCCCGGCCGGAGGTCATTGCATCCCCGCGCGCCCTCGAATTACCGGCATACTGACGGGATGATTTGCGCAGGTCGCCATCGGCACTGCAATGGCCGTCAGCCGAATTGTATCGTCGGCAGAAATGCAGATCGCAGTGTCGGGTGGGACCGGGTTCCATGCGGACTGATCTTCATCGAATGGTTCGGAGGCAAGCACGGTGCCGCCATCTACCGCGCGATAATCCAGCGTGGGCGGGTGTTCCAAATTCAGACTTGGTCAGTTTACGGCGGCTAGAACAGGCGGCGAAGCGAACTCGACAGCGCGGACTGCATGCAAGACCGTGCTGTCGAAGCAAGGCAGCGACTGTGTGTCCGGATCGAGCAGCAAGCCGATTTCGGTGCAGCCGAAAATGACACTGTCTGCACCGCTATCCGCAAATTTGCCGATGATTTCAGCCATTTTGCGCCGGGAAGAATGCTCGATCCTGCCCTGGCACAATTCGCTGAAGATTATCGAATGGATGTGATCCCGATCGGCCTTCCCGGGGATCTGAACGTTGACTCCGCTCAGGGCCATCCGATCGGCGTAGAATCCATGTTCCATTGTATAGCGCGTGGCCAGCAACAACGGCCGATGAAACCCCATGGCAACCAAGGCATCGGCGGTCACGTCGATGATATTGATCAAGGGCACGGTCAGCCGTTCGCTCACCTCATTAGCCACCAGATGCATGGTGTTGGTGCAGATCAACACGCAGTCAGCGCCGGCAGCTTCCAGTGCCAATCCCGCAAGCGCCAGTTCCTCGGCTGCCGCATCCCAGTCACCCGCCGTCTGCAAAGCCACGATATCTTCGAAATTGAGCGAGCGGATAATCATGTCTGCCGAGGCGAGGCCGCCGGATCGCTGCCGGACCAGGCGGTTGATTTCCTGATAATATATGGCTGTACTTTCCCAACTCATGCCGCCGATCAGTCCGATTGTCTTCATTGTAAATCCTGTTTGGAATGTGGGCCCAGCGCCAGTCACGTAGGATTTCAAGTATAGCCCAATTTTGACGTGAATTGTGCGCAATTATCTACACTATGTCGCATTACATTGCTATATTATTGCAGCATTCATCTATATCATGCAATTTTGAGGCAAGGGAAAACTGGTGCTCGACAAGCGCAATCTCACCATTCTGGGAATTCTGCAGGCCAACGCCGACGCGTCTGCGGGGGAGATTGCCGAGCAGGTGAATCTGTCCGTTTCGTCCTGTTCCCGGCGCATCGCGCAGCTGCAGGCGGATGGTTATATCAAGCGCAGCGTGGCAATCCTCGATCGAAAGTTGATCGGGGTGCCGATGACGGTGTTCGTCCTGGTCAAGGCGGGAAGACACGCGGAGGACTGGATCGAGAAATTCAGGAACCTGATCGCCGAAATCCCTGAAGTTCAGGAGGCGCACCGTCTTGCTGGATCATTCGATTACATCATGAAGCTCGCGCTCCCAGGTATCGAGGCATATGACAGCGTTTATAAGCGCATCGTTCGCTGTATCGAACCGCTCGAGATTTCCGGACATATTTCGATGGAGCCGCTGAAGGACAGCACCAGCCTGCCCCTATGTTATTCGGGAGCGGAAAGCGCGCGAGCAGGCGGCAGTAGCTGATGTTTAGGCAATCTTACATGTGCTTGCTTGCCAAGCCGGTCGAGCGCAATCTGGCCGAGAACGAATTTCTTGCCGGACCCTATTACCTGGTCGACATTGCCGCCTATCCCTGGATCGTGGTCCACGAATGGGCCGCCGTTGATCTGGCGGATTACCCCGCGATTCAGGGCTGGCTGGAACGCGTGGGAAATCGCGCCGCCGTTCGTCGCGGGATGCAGGTGCCAGACGGCGCCCGGCTAGGTTGATCCTGCCAGCGTGAGCCTGCTTGCCAGCTAAAGTCCCGCTAGAACTTTGCGCCTACCCGCAAGCCATAGGTCCGCGGGGCGAGGAACACGCCTTTGAAACTCGGACCGACGCCGACAATCAGCGTCCCTGCCGATACCGACGAAACGACATCATCGTCTTCGATGTTTTCGATATAGGCTTCGGCGAACCAGTCACCATCGGTCTGTTCATAGCGCAGCCGTGCGTCGGTACGGGTGTAGGCCCCTTTCCGATCATGGTCCTTGTTCTGGATCCGCAGGAAGGCATTGCTTTCGTAATGGAACTGGACGCGCGGCTTGAGTGTGCCCGGACCCAGGTCGAGCGTGAACGGTTCGATACCCACCGTCCCGGTGAAGCTCGGCGCATTGACCAGCTTGTTGCCCGAAAGATCTTCGATTGCGCTCGTCAGATCGTCGAGCACATTGGGAAAGGAATCGAATTCTGCATTGAGATAGCCGAGGGCAAAATCGATCCGTGTGCTTCTGCCGAAGCGGGCCTCACCCTCTGCCTCCAGACCCCATACCGTGGCGGAGGTGGCGTTGCGGGTGATATTTTCGATCACATTGTTGGCCCCGGTTTCCACCTGCGCCAGCTGCAGATCCTTGTAATCGTAGTAGAAGGCCGACAGCCCCAGCCGCAGCCGGTTGTCGAACGCGTTGGTTTTCGCGCCCACTTCATAGGCGGTCACGGTCTCCGGATCGTAAATCGCCTGGCTCGCGCCGCGGTTGAAGCCGCCCGCCTTGTAGCCGGTGCTGACGCTGCCATACAGCAATGTGTCGTCGCTGAGCGTGTAATCGAGCGCAGCACGCCAGGTCACCTTGTCCCAATCCGCGCTCTGGTTCTGGATAATCGTCTGAAGCGGCGGCGGCCCCATCGCGTTCAGGCGGCGGATGACCTGCGCACTGTCAGGCTTGTCCTTGTCGTCGCGGGTGTAGCGTGCGCCCAGCGTCAGATCGAGCCGTTCGGACAGCGCCACGTTCGTCTGGCCGAATATGGCCCAGGATTCGTTCTTCTGGTCGCGGTCGATGAAGTCGAAATCGAGCCGGCTGAATGCGCCAATTGCTGTCGGGATCTGGACATTGAAGATGCTGTTGATCGTTTCATCGAGATAGAATCCGCCGATCATCCAGTCGAACGTCCGGTCTCCATTCGAGGTGAGCCGCAACTCGTGGGTATTGGCCGATGACCGGAATTCCTCCCCCAGTGTCGAATCCGAAATGGCTGTGCCATCCAGATCGTTGAAGGATTCGCGCTCCTCGCGCCGCCAGGAAAACTGATAGGTCGCCGTTGCACCGCCGAAATCGTAATCGGCCTGGGCCCGGAACGAATTGGTGTCGTTGTTGCGGAAGCCCCGGGTATTGAGCGGAAATCTGCGCGGATCGGTGACGACGGCATTTGGACGCGGATTGCCCGTGAAGGGCAACAGTCCCTGCACCCCGCCTACACCGTCGCGCCGGTACGTCTCATAGGTAAACAGCAGCTTCAGCGCATCGGTCGGCTGGGCCAGCAAATGGAGACGGGCAGAAAAATCATCCGCATCATCGCCGCGCCCGGCGACGGGGGAATTGTCGCGGTAGCCGTCCCGGTCTTCCGAAATGAAGGCGGCACGCAGCGCCAGCCGGTCACCCATAAGCGGAAGATTGACGGCTCCGGTCGTGAGGACTCGGTCATAGTTTCCAAACAGGATTTCGAAATGGCCGCCGAGCTCTCCGGTCGGTTTCTGGCTGACGACATTAACCGCGCCCGAGGTGCTGTTGCGGCCATACAAGGTCCCTTGCGGTCCGCGCAGCACCTCGACCCGGTCGAGATCGTAGAAATAGGCATTGGCACCCGAAAGACGCGGCACATAGGCACCGTCGATGTGGAACGCCGTGGTCGGATCGGCCTCGTTGCGATTGTCGGTTCCGGAAATGCCGCGGATTGTAATGAACACCGCATCGCGGCTGGTCTCGTTCGCGAAATTCACATTGGGCGACAGAAAGCCGATGGCGGAGGTATCGTATGCCCCGATCGCGCTCAGCGTCTCGCCGCTTACGGCGGTGACGGCAAGGGGAACACTCGACAGGTTTTCCGCACGCTTCTGGGCTGTAACGACAATTTCGGTGACGGTATTATCATCTTGCGCCGGGGCGACCGGCTGGTCTTGCGCGACCGAGGGGACAGTCCAGGCGCATCCGCCAAGGGCCAGCAGCACTTTTATCCGGTTATCCATGTTTACCTCCCAGTAGTCGCGTATTTTTTAGTTGAACCTAAAACTATCATCAGCGCGAACTGCTTGCAACTGCAATCTTATCATGGAAGGGATTGTCCATGACAATCGATCTCCAATCCCATCTGCCCTACCGCCTCGCGAAGACTTCGCTGCGCATCAAGAATGCAACCACCACGCGGTATGTGCGGCGGACCCGCATGTCCGCCCGCGAGTGGCGGGTTCTGGGTATGCTGGGGATCGTCGGATCGCAGACTCCCTCGGAACTTGCGGAACTTACAGGCATGGATCGCGCAACAATCAGTCGCGCCATAGCCCGGTTGGTGAAACTCGATTACGTCACGCGCAGGCCGAACGCGGCAGACAACCGAAGCCAGACAATCGAGGTGACCCCTGCTGGCGAGGCCAATTGCCGCGCCATCGTGCCGCGCATGAAGGGGTCGGGCGATGAATGCCGGTCTCTGTTTTCAGCGGCGGAATTCGCTCTGCTGATTGAATTTATCGACCGCATCGACAGCGCCATTCTGGAAGGGTCCATCCTATCAGACAAGGGATAATATCGTTGAAAATGCAATTATATCGTCTATAGACTTCGTTCGATCGTTCCCCAGCAGGAGTCAATTTGCATGTTGCTAGTCACGCCGCTCGAAAAAGGATCTTCGCCCGCAGTTGCAGAACTCGCGGCGTTTTTCGATGAGACGCTCGGCTTCACGCCGAACAGCGTCCTGACGATGCAGCGGCGGCCGGAAATCGCTGAAGCGTTCATCAACCTCAACAAGGCGGTGATGACCAATGCCGGCCGCGTTACTGCGGAACAGAAGCGCTTCATCGGGATGCTGACGAGCCTTTCCAGCGGTTGCCGCTATTGCCAGGCGCACACCGCGCTCGCGGCGCAGCGCTACGGGGCATCGGACGAACGGCTGGATGCAATCTGGGATTATCAATCAAGTCCCTTGTTCACCGATGCCGAACGGGCGGCGTTTAATTTCGCGATTGCTGCGGCCAGTGTGCCCAACGCCGTCACTCCGGAAATTGCCGATGAATTGCGCAGCCACTGGAACGAGGCCGAAATCGTCGAAATCCTTGGCGTCGTCTCGCTCTTCGGTTTCCTCAATCGCTGGAACGACAGTATGGGCACATCGCTGGAAGCTGCCGCCGATGAATTCGCTTCCGCTACACTTGGCCCCCACGGTTGGGAAAAGGGCAAGCACGGGTAGGGCGGCTCGGGCATAGCCGAGGGAGCCGTCGACCTTTGTAATTGATGCCGATCTTTTCTCCGTTTCGGGCTGGCAAAGCGCGATCGTCTGCGCCAAGACCGCCCTGCTAAACGCAAAAGAGGGAGCAGCTAGCGATGGGTCGCATTGGCCGAATAGCCTTGGTTTCACTTGGGGCGCTCGCGCTTTCTGCTTGCGCGGCAGAGCGCGAGAGGCTGGCGAGCGCCGACGCGGCGAGCGCGGCGGAGGAGCGGGAGCAGGGCATCGATGCGCTGTTCGAAACCTACGACCAACGCCAGCTCGAACTTTCGCCCCTTTCCAAGGCCTATCGCGGGATCCGCGACGAGGATTACGGCGCGTGGGGTGATTTTTCCGATGCGGGAGAAATCGCGCAGGAAGAACTGCTGCAAACAACCGCTGCAGCGATGCGCTCGAGCTACTCCCCCGCTACGCTTCCGGCGGACGATGCGCTCAGCTATCGTCTGTTCGACGCGATGGCGAAACGCAGTGCGCGCACCTTTCCCTACCGCGAATACGGGTACATCTTCGACCAGATGAACGGCGCGCAGAGCGATCTGCCGGCGTTCCTGATCAACATCCATTCGGTGGCGGACGCCGACCAGGCGGAAGATTACATCGAACGGATCGAGGGGCTTGGTCCGGTGCTCGACACCTTGACCGCCGAATCGCGCGAGCGCGCCGGTCGCGGGGTCATGCCGCCCCAATGGGTTTATGCCTACGTCATCTCCGACATCGAGAACCTGCTCACCGCAGGGGACGACAACGCGATGCTCGAGGATTTTGCCGGCAAACTTGGTAAACTCGGTCTCGAAGAGGCGGAAAAGACCTCGCTCCAGTCACGCGCGCAGGCAGCCTGGAACCAGTCCGCCCGGCCGGCCTACGAGCGGCTGCTCGCCGAAATGAAGCGCCAGCAGGCAATCGCGGGCACGGCGGACGGCGTCTGGCGCTTTCCCGAAGGGCGCGCCTATTACGATGCCCTGCTTTCGAATTACACCACGACCGATCTCACCGCCGACCAGATCCACGACATCGGGCTGCGCGAGGTCACACGGATCCACGGCGAGATGCGCGGGATCATGCGCCAGGTAGGGTTCGACGGCACGCTGCAGGAATTCTTCGAACACGCCCGGACCGATCCGAAATTCTATTTTCAGTCGCGCGAGGATTATCTCGCCGCGGTGAAGGCGGTGCAGGACAAGATCGAGCCGGTGTTGCCGCGTTACTTCGCCACGCTGCCCAAGGCACCGCTGGTGGTGAAGCCGGTCGAGGCCTTCCGCGAACAAAGCGCGGGCAAGGCGTTCTACCAGAGCCCGGCGCCCGACGGTTCGCGGCCCGGTACTTACTACGTAAACCTATACCGGCTCGAGGATATGAGCCGCAACGAGCTCGAGGCGCTCTTTTACCACGAGGGGTTACCGGGGCATCACCTTCAGCGTGCGGCACAGACCGAGCTCGGCGACGATATGCCCGCTTTTCGGCGCTTCGGCGGGGTTACCGCTTATACCGAGGGCTGGGGGCTCTATGCCGAAGAACTGGGCAAGGACATGGGGTTCTATACCGATCCCTATTCGGACTTCGGCCGCTTGGGGATGGAGCTGTGGCGCGCCGCGCGGCTGGTGGTCGACACCGGCATACATTCGAAGCGCTGGAGCCGCGAGCAGGCGATCGATTATCTGAAGCAGAACACGCCGAATCCCGACGGCGACATCCGCAAGGCGATCGAGCGCTATGTCGTCTATCCGGGGCAGGCGACTGCCTACATGATCGGCAAGCTGAAGATCATGGAGCTTCGCGAGAAGGCACGAACCGAGCTGGGCGCGGGTTTCGACATCCGCGAATTCCACGATGTCGTGCTGAGCAGCGGTCCCGTTCCGTTGTCGATCCTCGAGGAGAACGTCAACGCGTGGATTGTGGCCGAGCGCAGCAACTAAGCGGTTCGACCGGTTTTAGACGCACCGCGGAATTCAGTCTTGCGGTTCCGACGTTGCCTCGCGGTTCCAGCCCGACTTGTAGCGATCGAACCAGGCTAGGATCGCCGATGCCTTTGCTGCGGATTGGGAAGGGCGCGCGGCAAAGCCGCCATGGCTGGCACCGGGGACCTTGACCAGCGCGGTCGGTACACCGCGCAGGCGCAGCGCGGCGTAATACTGCTCGGATTCGCTGACCGGGGTGCGGTAGTCCTCGCTGCCGACCACTACCAGTGTCGGCGTTTCGACATTGCCGACCAGGGATAAGGGGGAAAGGCGCCAGTAGGTGTCGGGGGCTTCCCAGGGCTGGGCACCAATCCAGTACTTACCGAAGAAGGAAGAACCATCGGCGGTCAGTGCCTGGGTCGTCCAGTTGATGACCGGCTTCTGCGTCGCCGCGGCCTTGAAGCGGTTGGTTTTCCCGACGATCCAGCTGGTCAGCACACCGCCGCCCGATCCGCCGGTGACGAACAGCCGATCGGGATCGGCAATGCCGAGCGCAATCGTGCGGTCGACGATCGAGATCAGGTCGAAATAATCGTTGCCGGGGTAGGCCTTGTCGATCTCGTTCGCGAAGGCCTCGCCATAGCTCGTCGATCCGCGCGGATTGGCGGAGAGCACGGCGTAGCCGGCCGCAGCGTATAGCTGGTTGTCGGTCGAGAAATGCGGACCGTAGGCAGCGAACGGACCGCCATGGATTTCGAGGATCAATGGCACACGCTGCCCCTCGACATAGCCGGGCGGCAGAGTGAGCCACCCTTCGATCTCCAACCCGTCATGGCTCGAGGGGGTCGCTATTCGCCGAACTTCACCGAAGGACTTGACCGCGCGGAGCGACCGGTTGAGCTCGGTGAGCATCCGCGCCTCGCCGCCGCGCTGCAGCTGGACTTCCGCAGGGCGGGTCGCGGTCCCGCCGGTAAAGGCGATAGTATCGTCTGCGGCGACCGTGAAACTGCCTCCGGTATAGGGACGATCAAGTCCGCCGCCCGACAGACCTTTCGCGGCGTCGCGCACTGAACCGTCGAGCGCGATGCGGGCAACCCGCGTTTCGCCGCTGATGTCGTATTGCGCGTATAAACCCCGCCCGTCCGCATCCCACGCGATCCCGGCTGGGCTGTAGTCCCAGTCGGCGGTGAGGTTGCGCACGCCCGACCCGTCGCGGTTCATCACATAAAGGTCGCTGTCTTCATAGGCGCGCAGGGCATCGTCGAAGCCGAGATAGGCGATCATCCGGCCGTCGGGCGAAATCACCGGATTTCCATCCGGACCGTCGCGGTCGGTGAGCTGGGTCACCGCGCCGGATGTGACGTCGAGCGCATATACCTCGCTCTCAACCGGATCGTCTTCCCAGTTCGGGCGGCGATTGGCGCTGAAATAAATTGCCGCGCCATTGGGCGACCAGCTGAGAGGGCCGCCATCGTGGTACCGGCCGAAGGTGAGCTGGCGCGGCGCGCCGCCGGTGGCCGGCACAACGAAGATCTTCTCGAAGCCGGGTTCGATATAGCCCTGTCCGTCGGCGCGGTAGGTCAGCAGGTCGCGAATCTCGAGCGGCGCGGCCCATTTGGCACCTTCGGGCTTGTTGGACGGCGCAGCCCCGAGCTTCGGGCCGTCGTCCTTCACAAGCATGGTATAGGCGATCGAGCGTCCGTCGGGCGACCAGGCGATGCTCGAGGGACTGGTGGGCAGGCCGGTCAAGCGTACGGCCTCGCCGCCGTCCATCCAGTGGACCCACAGCTGCGGGCTGCCCGCTTCGGTCGAGGCATAGGCAAGCTGGTCGCCGTTCGGGGACCAACGCGGGCTGAAGGCATCGCCATTACGCCCGGCGAGCGGTGTCTCGCGTCCGGTGCCGGTATCGATCAGCCAGATCGAACTCACGGCCCGGTCGGACATGATATCGTTCGTGCGGCGAACATAAGCGATGTGGCGGCCGTCGGGGCTGATCTGCACATCACTGGCAATGGAGATGTCGAACAGGTCCGCCCCCGTGAATCGCAGCTCCGGGCCGCTGCGGTCGCTACCGAGGGCGGCACCTGACATTTCTGCCGCCGGCTCGGGCGCCACCGGCATTTCGGCTTCCACTTGGGCGAAGGCAGGTGTGGTTAACGCCAGAAGTGCAGCGGCATGGGCATATTTCATGATCGGTCGTCCCCTCGCGAAGGCGCTACTTTTATCGTTCGTACCCCAGAATTCGGATACGCGCCCTGCATTACTTACTAACCATCTCATGTCATGAAAAGGGCTGCTTTAAGCGTTTGCTTTACGTGGTGGAAACCTTTGTCGGTTACTCGCTGATCTGTGCAGGAACCAGTCTCCCCAAGACCCGATCCCAAGATCGGATTGTCAATGCGTGCCGTGCTCGGTCTGCATGATCCGGCGCGAGAGGACTGGGCGCGCTTGCGGTCCATGCAATATCCGCGCCTGGCAAACGGAAATATACTTAGGCTCATTGCACAAGTAATGGCTGCCGGATTGGCAACATTTCTCTACCGCGAAGTGATCCACCCTGTCGGCCTGATCGCCTGGGCAGTCACGCTCGGCCTGGCGTTGGCGTTCAATGCGCAGGTCAGCGCCAGCCTGTCCGATGCGGATCACCGGGATATGTCGCTGGACGAATTCCGCAAGCACGGCATCTCGATCGTAACCATCGGTCTGGTCTGGTCGATCACCTTCGTGTGGTTCGGACTGCTGGGTACGGTCAGCGACCTGATTATATTATGGGCAATAGTTTCCGCGCTGATTGCCGGTTCCACCCTGATTGTCCCGACAACCCCGCTGGCGAACATCGTTTTCGCGGGCATCACCGGTCTGGCGGCGATCCTGGGCTTTGCCTTGACCGGGCAGTATCTGATGATCGCCGTCTGCGCGATCTTCGTCATGGCCATCTCGGCGGGCAGTGTCGGGGCATCGCGGACATTCCTGGAAGCGCGGCTCGCCGAAGCCGCGATCGTGGAAAAGGACGAGGTCGTTTCGCTGCTGCTCCGCGAATTCGAGGAAAATCAGGCCGACTGGCTGTGGCAGATAGACACCGCGCGCCGGGTCCGTACCGTGTCGCCGCGCTTTGCTTTTGCGCTGGGGAAAAGCAACGAGGACGTCAACGGCAAGCCATTCCTGCAACTGCTCAGCGGAGAAACCTGGGAAAGCGGCCAATTCCATCCGAGCCTTCACGATCTGGCAGAGCGGCTCAAACAGCGCGAGAGCTTCTCCAACCTGTTGGTAAAGGTTTCCGTGGATCGTGCGCAACGCTGGTGGGAGCTGTCGGGCACGCCGATGCTTGACGAAAAGGGTGTCCATATCGGATTCCGCGGCGTTGGCTCCGATGTCACCGAGCAGCGCGAATCCAGCGAGAAGATCGCCTATCTGGCGCGCTATGACACGTTAACGGGACTGCCGAATCGCCTGATGCTCAACGAAGGACTGGGCGAGGCGCTGCGCTATGCCGAGCAGTGGCGCGCCCGCTGTGCATTTCTGATGATCGATCTGGACCGGTTCAAGGCGGTCAACGATTCCCTCGGTCACCTGATTGGGGACCAACTGCTGGCCGAGGTTTCGCAGCGGTTGAAGGAAGTGGCGAGCGATAACGAGCGCGTTGGGCGGCTTGGCGGGGACGAATTTGCCATCGTGATCCGCGATGCGAGCGAACCCGGCTATGTCGACAAGGTTGCAAGCAGAGTCATCGAGCGTCTTTCCCGCCCTTACGAAATTGCCCATCACACCCTCTATGTCGGGGCCAGCGTAGGGTCCGCGATCGGACCGGTCGACGGGACAACGGTGGAAGACATCATGCGCAATTCCGATCTCGCGCTGTACCGCGCGAAGGACGAAGGCGGCGGCGCGCATTACCGCTATGAACCCTCGCTCCATGCCTCTGCCGAAGAACGCCGCCGACTGGAATTCTCGTTGCGCCATGCGATACAGCGCGGTGAATTGCTGCTCAATTTCCAGCCCGTGGTCGATGCCTACAAGGAAAATATCGTCAGCTTCGAAGCGCTGCTGCGGTGGCAAAGCAAGGAACACGGGTTCGTCAGCCCGGCAAAATTCATCCCCTTGGCCGAGGATACACGGCTGATCGTGCCGATCGGCGAATGGGTGCTGGAACAGGCATGCCTCGAAGCGGTCAACTGGCCGGCTCACATCCGGATTGCCGTCAACGTGTCGGGCGAACAGCTGGTCGAACCGGAGTTCGCAGCCACGGTGGTGCGATCTCTGGCAAAAAGCGGGCTGGCGGCCAACCGGCTCGAAATTGAAGTGACGGAAAGCATTTTCCTGCGCGATGCAGACCTTGCCCGCAAGGCGCTCGAGGAAATCATGGCTCTCGGCTGTTCCGTGGCGCTCGACGATTTCGGCACCGGATATTCCTCACTCGGCTATCTGCGAAAGCTGAGGTTCTCCACCATCAAGGTCGACCGCTCCTTCGTCCAGGGTGCGGCGAAGCAGCATCCAGAAAGTCTCGCGATCATTCGCGCCGTCGTGGCCATGGCGGACAGCCTCGAAATGTCGACGACGGCAGAAGGTGTCGAAACGGCCGAGGAAGCGGAGATGATCCGCCAACTGGGCTGCAAGAAGATCCAGGGATATTATTTCGGGCGGCCAATGCCGGCGGAGGAAGCCCGCCTCGTCTGCCAACGGACGCCAGCTCCGCCCGTCAGAATCCTCCCACCATCAGGCGGAGACGATCGCCGACTCAACAATTCCGGCAAATAGAGCGCGTCCGTCACTGCCGCCCTGCGCGGATTCCATCGCCCGTTCCGGATGCGGCATCATCCCGAGCACATTTCCCGCGCGGTTGAGTATCCCGGCAATATCGCGGCGCGATCCGTTGCATTGCCCGTCATAGCGGAACGCGACCCGTCCATCCCCTTCCAGCCGGTCGAGCGTGGCCTCGTCCGCGAAATAATTGCCGTCGTGATGTGCGATCGGGATATGGATCGTCTGGCCTGCTTCGTACCCGCGCGTGAACAGCGTCTGGTTGTTTTCGACCTTGAGCGCCGCAGTGCGGCAAATGAAATTCTGCCCGGCATTCCGCATCAACGCGCCAGGCAGCAGCCCGCTTTCGGTCAAGATCTGGAAGCCGTTGCATACCCCCAGCACCGGCACGCCGCGTTCCGCCGCAGCGACGATTGCGCGCATGATCGGGCTGCGCGCGGCCATTGCGCCAGAGCGGAGATAATCGCCGTAGGAAAACCCGCCCGGCAGAGCGATGAAATCGAGCCGATCGGGCAATTCCGCGTCGCCGTGCCACACACGCATTGGCGCGGTTCCGCTGGCCTGCTCCACCGCGACCGCCATGTCGCGGTCGCAATTAGAGCCGGGAAAGGTGATCACGGCAGCGCGAAATGCCATTACACGGTCTCCTTCGGGCCCATTCTTTCGATCCGGTAATTCTCGATCACCATGTTGGCGAGAAGCTTGCGGCACATCTCGTCAAGAGCTTCGTCTGTGACGCTTTCATCCACATCCAGTTCGATCAGCCGTCCGGCGCGGACATCGTTCACTCCGGTGAAGCCGAGTCCCTCCAGCGCGTGGTGGATCGCGCGGCCTTGCGGGTCGAGCACGCCGGGCTTGAGGGAGACATGGATCTGGACTTTCATCGCGCGGACCTTTGTTTGGACGGGTTACCGGAGAATCGCCCGCATCCTATGGCGCGGCGCTGGCCACCGGGCAAGGTTTGCGGCGGGCTTATCACGAAGGCAGGCTGGTCTCGGGAACTACCAGCACTTCCAGCCCCGCGGCCGGTTGCAAGAAACGGTTTGCGGTTTGGCGGATGTCTTCGGGCGTGACCGCTTCGATGGCCCCGCGCGTCTTCAGAAAGCGCTCGATCCGCTCGCTCTCGCTCTGCGCACGGCTGACCAGTCCGCGCCACCCGGTATTGCTCTTCAGCGCATTGTCATAGGTTTCGAGCAGCGGACGGCGTGCGCGGTCGAGCATGTCGCGGTCGATCGGGTCACTCCGGAGCTGTCCAAGAGCGGCGGCGATGGCGCCGCGCGCTGCGTCGATGTCAGCGATGTCGACGGACGCCGCGATCGCGAAGGTGCCGTAGCCGGGGTAATCGAGGGACGTGCTGCTGCTGGCACTCGGGGAATAGGTCTTGCCGAGGCGCTCGCGAAGTTCTTCCTGAAGGGCCAGGCGGACCACCCGCTCCAGGACGGTCAGCCGTGCGTCCAGCGCCAGATCGCTATCGTCGGTGGTTGGCCAGGTGAGGCGAAGCAGCGCCTGATCTGCTTCGCCCTGGTGTGTCAGCACACGGGGTGCGCGGTCCGCAGTGAAGCTGCGCTGGCGCGCCTGGTCGCGCGGTTTGAACTCTGTGTCCCGACGGGGCAGGGCGCCGAATGTGGCCGCCACCAGCTCGATGGCAGCTTGCTCTTCGAAATCACCCACCAGCGCCACCTCAAGCGCACCACTTTCGAGGCTGTCGCCAATGGCTGCGCGCAATTTTTCGAAATTGAGCGCCCGATAGGCCGTCTCCGGCTGCAGGGTGAAGCGCGGGTCGTTGTCGGACAGGATGCCGCCCAGGGCATTGCTCAGCGCGCCAAGGGGAGTGGCGTCCTTGCTCTTGAAGAAATTTGCGATGCTGCGCTGGTACTGGACTTCCCCCTCGCGGCGATACCCGGGATCGGTGAGGCCCGCCGCGAGCAATTGCAATTGCAGCGGCAGATCGCGCGCCGTCGTGGTCCCGCTGGCGCTGAAACTGTCGGTGTCGGTGGCAAGCGACCAGCCGACGCTGCGGCCGGCGAGTATCGATTGCAGTTCATCTTGCGAATGCTTGCCCAGACCGCCCACCGGCAGGACGGTGACCATAGCGGTGGCCAGCGGGTTGTCCGCCGTGTTGAGCAGCGACCCGCCATCCACATTGACCTCGAACGCAATCCGGTCTTCCTGAAGGTCGGTCCGTTTGAGGTTCAGCATCACCCCGTTGTCGAAGCGGATTTCGCGAATGCCCAGCTTCGGCTCCACCACGTCCGACACCACCGTTCCGGGCGGGCCGAAATCGGTATAGCCGAAGGGAATTTGCGCGGCTTCTGCCACGGGCTCGATGGCAGCGGCCATGGCCTCGTCCCACGCCCGCCGCAGCGCCTCGCCGCCGCCTTCCGGCTCAGTGCGTCCGCGGACCCGGATGAGCGGATTGTCCAGCGGGGCGGCGTCGCGTCGCAGCGCCTCGAGCACGGCTGCGGGGGTGATGTAGGGCAGGAACGCCCGCAGCCGCTCCAATCCGCTCGCAGGGGTAGTGGGAATCCGCTCGTCGGTTATCAGGGCCAGCGCCGTGCCCATCAGTTCACCGTTGGTGCGGGTGGTTGCGGAAGCGGCGGCGTTTTCCTGCGCCGTCAGCACCCCCGCGACCTGTTCCGCCACTTCGGCCTGGGTGAAGCCGGAATCGAGCGAGCGGCGGAGGGTCAGGGCGGCCGCGGTCAGACCCTTTTCCCACTCGCCGTCGGCGCTATCGATGATCAGATTGGTCGATCTGGCTTCCTCGAAGATGTCGCCCGTGCCAAAGCCTGCACCACGGAACGGCGGCTCCGCCATCCTAGCCTGCGCCAGCAAGCGCCGGTTGACGGTCCCGTAACCGATGGAGCGGAGAAGGTTCTGGCGGCGGTTTGCGGCCAAATCCGGCTCATCCTGCCACGGGCTGAGACGCGTCACGGTCACCCGCTCGGACAGCGCCGGGTCGAGGTGGATGTCGGTAAACCCTGCGCGCGAGAGGTCAACCGGACCGGCTGACGGCGCAGGCGGAAGCGGGGCCGCCTGCCACGTGGTGAAATGCTTGCGGATTGCGGCTTCGATGATGTCCTCGTCAAAATCGCCGACCACCAGCATCACCGTATTGGCTGGCACATATTCGCGGCTGTAGAATCCGCGTAAGTCTTCCGCGTCTGCCGTCTCCAGCACTTCCGCCACACCGATTGGCAGGCGCGCGGCATAGCGAGCGCCAGGGGTAGTGAATTCGAACTGGTCGATCGTATCCTTGAAGGAGAAATTCATGCGGTCGCGCCGTTCGGACAGGATCACGCCGCGTTCGCGGTCCACTGCGCCCGGTGAGATCGAAAGTTCGCTGGCGGTTTCGCGCATCAGCATCAGCGCAATGTCCAGCAGGGCCGGGTCACTGCGCGGCAGGTCGAGTTTGTAGACAGTTTCCTCGAATCCGGTGCTGGCGTTGGTATCCGCCCCGAAGGCGAGCCCTTCGCGTTCCAGCAGCTTGACCATTTCCCCTTCCGGCACTTTGGCCGAACCGTTGAACGCCATGTGCTCGAGAAAATGTGCGAGACCCTGCTCGGAATCAGCCTCCGAAAGGCTTCCGGACCCGATTACCATGCGGACCAGCGCCGTCTGTTCGGGGCGGTCGTTCTGACGCAGGACATAGCGCATTCCGTTGGGCAGTTGGCCGAACCGGAAACCGGGATCGACCGGAATGTCGCTCTGCTGGAACGGCCAAATGGTCTCGTCCGACGGGACACTATCGGGCGCGGGCGCCGCCGCATCCTGTGCCGGGAGAGAAACCGGTGCGACGAATAAGGCCAGAGCCAACAGGCGGTAATGCATGGACCGACCGCTGCACGAATCCCGGTGCAGGATCAAGGGTACGGTCGCCTGAATTATTTCTTGGGCAGCGGGTTCCGCAAACGGCCGCGGTGGGCGTTCAGATCGAAGACTTCGCCCGGGCTTGCATCATCGTTCTGCAGCAGGCCAAGCCGGCGGGCAACTTCCTGATACGCCTCTTCCTCGCCGCCCAAGTCGCGGCGGAAGCGGTCCTTGTCGAGCTTTTCGCCCGAGGTCATGTCCCACAGCCGACACCCGTCCGGGCTGATCTCGTCCGCCAGGATCACCCGGCTGTAATCGCCGTCATACAGCCGCCCGAATTCGAGCTTGAAATCGACGAGCCGTATGTTGATCGCCGCGAACATCCCGCACAGGAAATCGTTCACCCGGATTGCCATGCTGGCAATATCCTGCATTTCCTCGTTCGAAGCCCAGCCAAAACAGGCGATATGTTCTTCGGCAATCAGCGGATCGCCAAGCGCATCGTCCTTGTAGCAATATTCGATCAGTGTGTGCGGCAGCGGTTCGCCTTCTTCGAGACCCAGCCGCTTGCAGATCGAACCCGCCGCGACATTGCGCACAACCACTTCGATCGGAACGATTTCCACCTGCCGCACCAATTGTTCGCGCATGTTCAGGCGGCGAATGAAGTGGGTCGGGATGCCAATGTGGCTGAGGCGGGTGAAGACGTATTCGCTGATGCGATTGTTGATCACGCCCTTGCCGTTGATCGTGCCGCGCTTCTGCGCATTGAACGCGGTCGCATCGTCCTTGAAATACTGGATGATCGTGCCGGGCACGGGACCTTCGTAAAGGATCTTGGCCTTGCCTTCGTAAATCTGGCGGCGACGGGTCATGAGCGCTTCCTATAAAACCATTTCGGACTACCAAGCGAAATTGGGGCCGAAAAACACGCTGCCCCGGCGGACGGAGATCGATTCTCCGCTTTGGCCGGGGCGCTGGACAAGCGCATTACAGCCAAACTTCCGGCAACGCAATCAATGCGCCGCGCGGCGATAGGCCCGCAGGCTGCGCGGAACAGAGTGACGCAATGTCCGGGTGATCAAGGCAAGGTCGGGATCAGTGGTGCCCGAGGGTGGATTTGAACCACCGACACCACGATTTTCAATCGTGTGCTCTACCCCTGAGCTACTCGGGCACTGGTCCAGCAGGGGCCGTACATCGGTCACCTGCTGTGGGAGAGGGGGCCTATGGCGAAGCCCACCGCGCTTGGCAAGGGGTAACCGCGAGCCCTGCAGGTGAATTATGGTCGCCGCGAATTCAATTCTGTTCTTCCCAGCCTTCACGGGCAATTTCCTCCGGATCGGCGCGGCGGCCCGGCACCGAATAGCCATCGCCGAACCATTGCGACAGATCGCGGTCGCGGCAGCGGCTGGAGCAGAACGGATAGAATTCCTCCGAACGCGCCTTCTTGCAAATCGGGCAGGTCTTGATCGTGCTCATAGCGGCACAGCTTGAGCGAAGCCGCCTTCCAGCGCAAGGCCTGGTTCCGCCCTGATCCGGATTTCGCGGCCGGTTCTGCGGGCGAGTTCCGCCTGCCATTCCGGCGTCAGATGTGCGCCCACTGCCGGATGGCAGGTGAGCAGCAATGCGCCTGGTTCCGCAACCTGCTCCGCCTGACGCAGCAGCAGGCGCGCGGCCATGCCAGTGCGCGAATGGGCCGCCCGGTGAAGGAGCGATTTGCGCGACAGGCGGCTGACCAGCTGGACGAAGCCGAACCCGTTCATCGAGGTACGCTCGTGCGGCCAGCCTGCAAGCGCGGTGTCCAGCGCCTCGTCCACTTCGCGGCGGTGCTGTCTGGTTTGCAGGGTCGGAAAATCGATCCCGATCGATCCGCCCAGATCCATGCGGTCGAGAGTGCGTGCTATCGAAGGGATAGCCGCAAGGGCCAGTTCACGCGGGGGCAAGGTACCGTCGATGTCGATGGTCACCATGGCTGGCGTAGGGCTCAGCAGCAGCGATCCGCCGGAAAAATCTACTTCGCCCGAGACGGCGTCCGCGATCACGTCTGACCATCCCGGCACCGGGAAGCGGCGCACGATTTCGGCTTCGCAACCCTCCACGGCAAGAGTTTGCGCTAGCGTGGGAGCGGTTGACCCTTTGTCGGTAGGGCGGCCAAGGGCGCGTTTCAGCCTGCCCCGTTCCGCCATGGAAGGACGGGTGATTTCGACGCGGAGTGGAGCCCCTTCGCTTGCAGCTTTGGGCAGCCGGTCCACCAGCACCTGTTCGCCGGATGGCAATTGCGCCGTCCCCCGGCTGCTTCCGCCGCTGCGTGCCAGCAAAACTGCGTCCGTAACCTGGCCCGCGAGCAATTCGCCCGGCCAGTGTAGCCGCGCGGCGACGATTTCGCCGCCAGCCACCGCGATAGCGCGGTGTTCGCCGATGCCTTCTTCGAGATACCACTTCATCGCGGCGTCTCAGGCTATCTTGAAGCCGCTGGCCTTGAGCAAGGCGCGGGTTTCGAATAGCGGCAGACCTACAACGCCCGAGTGACTGCCCTGTATCCAGCTGATGAGGCCCTCGGCAGCGCCCTGAATGGCATAGCCGCCGGCCTTGCCTTCCCATTCGCCGCCCGCGAGATAGTCGCGGATTTCCTCGTCCGACAGCACCTTGAACTTGACCACCGTGTCCGACAGCCGTTCGCGCAGAGTTCCGTCCGGCGCGCGCAGGGCAATGGCCGAGAGTACGCGGTGACGGCGGCCGGACAGCAGTTTCAGGCACTCTCGGGCGGTGGCTTCATCATCCGCCTTGGGCAGGATCCGGCGGCCGAGGGCGACCACTGTGTCCCCCGCCAGAACATACGCGCTGTCCGATGCGGCCGCGGCGGATTTTTCGCGTGCCATTCGCTTGGCATAGTCGCGGGGGAGTTCGGTTTTAAGAGGGGCTTCGTTGATATCGGCCGGCGCGATGCGATCCGGCGCAAACCCTAACCGGGCGAGTAATTCACGGCGCCGCGGACTCGCAGACGCCAGGATGAGGCGCGGCTCCGTAGATGGCGCGGCCAATCCCCCCGGCCTTATTGCGGTCCGGGGCCGCCCCGGCCGGGCATGAAGCGGTAGGTGATGCGCGCCTTGGTCAGATCGTAAGGGGTCAGTTCGCACAGGACTTCGTCGCCCACGAGCACACGAATACGGTTTTTGCGCATTTTGCCAGCAGTGTGGCCGAGCACCTCATGACCATTTTCGAGCTCCACCCGGAACATCGCGTTGGGCAGCAATTCCACTACCTTGCCGCGCATTTCGAGGAGTTCTTCTTTCGCCATAAGTAATTATTTTCCATCAGCCAGGTGCAATATCGATGCGCCTTTAGCGGGGGGCGGGATAAAAGGAAAGCCTCGTGCGCAGTGGCATAATGGCTTCACTTGCGATGCGGCGGAATAAATTCATCAGCGGCACATGTTGTATATGCAAAAGGCTGCGACATATTGTTACCCGAAAGCGGATTGCCATTCGCTCCCCACCAGAGGATTGATCCACGCATGAATATCCGCTTTTTGCTGAGTTCCTGTGCCTGTGCGGCGTTGACTGTTGCCGTGCCCGCTCTTGCTCAGGAAGGTGATCCGGTTGGGCAGGTGCTTGGCGAACAGCCGGACGAGGAACCCGATTACGATGGGTCGCTCCTCGACGAAATCGTAGTCACCGCCGACCGCATTCGAGGCCAGGTCGATACGGCACAAGCCCCGATTGTCGAATTGAACGAGGCGGATATCGGTGCCTACGGCGCGAGTTCGATCGCCGATCTGGTGGAGGCGCTGGGAACGGTCACGCAATCGTCGCGCGGGCGCGGCGGCGGCCAGCCGGTGTTTCTGATCAACGGCATTCGGGTGGGCAGTTTCCGCGAATTTCGCTCCTATCCACCTGAGTCGATCCGCAAAGTGGAAGTGCTACCGGAGGAAGTCGCCCAGAAATTTGGCTTTGCCCCTGATCGGCGGGTTATCAACTTCATTCTGAAGGATAATTACACTGCCGTAACAGCAGAAGCCGAATACGCTCAGCCGGCTCGCGGCCGCTTTTCGCGCAACGAGCAGGAGGTGACCCTGCTCAAGATCGCCAATGGGGCCAGGATCAACGTCAATCTGGAAGCCACCGACCGGTCGTTGCTGACCGAGGCCGAGCGCGGCGTCGAGCAAACCCCGTCAAGCGTCTCCCTGGTATCCGGCGACCCGGCCCAAGCCGATTTCCGGAGCCTGGTATCCGACACTTTCTCGTTCGAAGGTACCGCGAATTACGCCAGGTCATTTGCCGACAGCGGGGCATCACTTGGTCTTAACGGGACCTATGAGCGCAACGAGAGCCGCAGTCTGTCCGGGCTGAATTCCGTGCTGCTTACCGATCCGCTCGGCAACAGAGCGCTGCGCACTTTCGGCGCGGATAATCCGCTCGAACAGAGAACCTCGTCGGACACCGGTTCGGCCTCGGTCAGCTACAACCGGCCGGTCGGGGCGTTTCAGCTGACGACGACCGCCGACGCGGGGTTAACCAACAGCACCACGCAGATCGACCTGCGCCCCGATATTTCCGGCTTGGTCGAGCAAGCCGCCGATGGGTCACTGGCACTCGACGCACCCCTGCCAGGGCTGGCCGATCCCGGTTTCGCTGTCGTGACCACCAACACCAAGAACGCCAGCAGCAAGGCCACGTTGCAGGGCGCGGCGCTGCTTCTGCCGGCGGGCGAGGTGAATTTGACCTTCGATCTTGGCTACAACTGGAACGACATCGAGGGCGCAGACAGCCGGACCAATATCGAGACGGACCTGACCCGCGGCAATCTGAACGGCGGCGTCAATGTCTCCATTCCCGTTACCAGCACACGGGATAATTTCCTGGGTGCGGTGGGCGATATCAGCCTGAATGTGGCGGGTGGTTTCGATCGCTTGTCCGATTTCGGAACCCTTTATGACTGGACCGCCAGTGTCACCTGGGCACCATTCGAACAGCTCGACCTGACCGCGACCTACGTGAACCGGGAGAGCCCGCCATCGCTGAGCCAGCTTGGCAGTCCGGAAGTCGTCACATTCAACGTGTCGACTTTCGATTTCGTCAGGGGCGAGACGGTTCTGGCCACGATCACCTCGGGCGGTAACCCCTTTCTGATCGCGGAAACCCAGAAGGACTGGAATTTCTCCGCCAACTGGAAAGTTCCCTTCATCGAGAACGCCAATCTCGAGGCGAGTTTCATCCGGAACCGGTCGGACGATGTGTCGAGCGCGTTTCCCACACTCACTTCCGAAATCGAAGCGGCGTTCCCGGACCGCGTGACCCGCGGTGCGGACGGCACCCTGCTGGCGGTCGACCGCAGGCCGGTTACCTACAGCCAGACGTTGCTCGACAGACTTGCGCTGGGCCTGTCCCTGCGCGGCAATTTTGGCGAGGCCCGCGTACCCGAAGGCCGCGCGGAAGGCGGCCGGCGCGGCGCTCCTGGCGCAGCAGGCGGCCGACGCGGCAGGCGTGGGGGCGGCGGCCCGGGCGGCTTTCCGGGAACGCCCGGCGGTGGAGATGATGGGCGCGGCCGCTTTTTCGTAAGCCTCAACCATACGCTCGACTTCAAAAACGAAATCCTCATTGCACCCGGTGTCCCGGTGATCGACCTGATTGGCGGCGGCGGAGCGGTGTCGCGCAACAACACCCGGTTGGAAGCGGGCATGTTCCGCGGCGGCCTCGGCCTGCGACTTTCCGGCAGTTATCTGGGACCCACTCGGATCGATGGCAGTGATGCGCTGGGCAGCAGCGATCTGGAATTCGATGGACTCGCAAAAGTAGACTTGCGGTTCTTCGCCGATCTGGGCGAAGTTCTGAAAAAGCAGGATGGACCATTGAAGGGATTGCGGATCGCCTTGCGCGCCGACAATCTGTTCGATGGTGTGCGCCGGGTTACTGATGAAGACGGCAATGTGCCGCTAAATTACCAACCCGCCCTGATTGATCCCGTTGGACGTTATCTGGGTATCGATGTGCGCAAGATGTTCTGACGCGGGGGAGGGTCGTCCGTCCCGCTTAGTGCAGCCTGCTCTGCGGGAATACGGCACGCGCCAGCCCCTTGGCTTTGAACGGCTGCCACGTGCCCTCGGGCTGCGCCAGCCGGTCGGCAATTGCCAGCATCACTGCCGGATTGACGCCCAGTCCGCAGTGGCTTGCATGGACTTCGATATTCTCCGTCTGCGCGGCTTCGTGCATTCTGGCCTGAACCGAACCGCGCCAAGCCACGACACCGTCCGTCTTGGTCAGGATCGATGTAGTCGGGACCGGCGGGGCGACATGCAGTCCGGTAAACATGCCCCGCTCCACCGGTTCCGGCGTCTTGCCATTCAGCCATTCGAACAGGCGCGCGGCGTTGGTATGGCCGCGGTCGTCGGAAATCGGGCTACCGAGCGAAATCACCATCCGGACTTTTTCCGGCATCATCTTGGCCAGTTCGCGCGCGAACACCCCGCCAAGACTCCAGCCGACGATCGAAATCTTGCCACCGGATCGCTCATGCAGTGCTTCGACGCAGAGTTTCATCGCGTCCACCCGCTCGTTGTCGATCCGGACATTGCGGCCAAGATCCCAGCCCTGAACCTCGTAATTCAGGCTGGTGAGCAAGGAGCGCATCGGCTTGGTCGAACCGTCAGACGCCATGAAGCCGGGTAGCACGAGAACACCATGCCCGTCGCCGCGCGGCAACAGGCTCATCGCCGGACGCAGGGCGAAGAAACTGGCGAGTTCCACCAGCGCCCGCGTCGGCTCCGCCAGCGTCAACAGGCGGCTGGGTGGGCGCGCGGTGCGGGTGGTAGCGGAAGTGCCGCTTTGCGTCATGCTTTTGACTTTCTGGCTGCCGGTGCCTTTTTGGGCACCGGGGATTTTTTCGGGGCGGACCTCTTTGCGAGCGCCTTTGTGCGTTTCGGAGGCTCGGCCTTGGCGTCTCCGGATTTTTCTTTTTTGTCGGTTGCGGGCGTTGTTCTCCTTGAAGAATTCCCCGCCTTCGCCGTTGTTCCCGCAGATTCGGCGGCGGCATCGCGCAGTTCGTCAAAGCTTTCCTGGATGCATTGGGCGTAGAATTCCGGATCGGGCATGATCTTGCGGCAGGCGGTGAAGGCAATTGTCGCTTCCGCGCAATAGCTCTGCACCACATGGCCGAGACCGAGACCGTCGGTCAGGCAGAGCAGTCCCATCATGCTTTCGAGCTGGGCACCGCAGGAATAGATCGGCACCGGCGGGCCGGGCACATTGGTGACCACCGTGGTAAACGGCGGCCCGACGCGGTTGGCGAGGCCCAGCCGCGTGTATAGCTGCGCGCCCAATGCCATGAACAGGGCAGGGCTGACCTTGCTCATTTCGGTCATGTTGCGGGCACCGATGGCGTCGGTCATCGCCTTGCTGTTGGTGGTCTGCGAATGGACGAAGGCCAGCCGTTCCGCCGGGTCATCCAGATGCGTGCCAAGCGGGGCAATCATGGCGGCAACCTGATTTCCCATGTCGCCCCTTTCGGTGTCGGAACGCACCGAAATCGGTGCCATCGCCGTCAGGGTCTTGGCGGGCAGATCGTCCTTCGCCAGCAGATATCTGCGCATCGCGCCGCCGATGATCGCCAGGAACACGTCGTTGACCTTGCAACCCGGGTCGAGCGCGCGGATCGCTTTAATGTCTGCCAGCGGGACGCTGCGACCTTCCACAACGCGGGCGGCGGAGATCACCTTGTTGAAACGGGTGCGCGGGGCGAGCATCTCGCCGCTGACATTGAATTCCTTCGCCGCAAGGCCCTTGATCGCCTTCGCCAGTCCGGGCGCGGCCCGGGCTGCGACTTCCAGCTGCTTTACGGGGTTGGTGACCGCGTTGAAGTAGCTCTTGCCCAGCAGTTCAGCGCCCGTCGGTATGCGTTCCGGCTTCCAGGTGTCGGGCGCGGCTGGCGGCGGAGTGTCGGCCGCCAGCGTGTGCAACGCCTCCATCAAATCGACCCCGCTCATCCCGTCGATTGCGGAATGGTGGACTTTGGTCACCATTGCGTAGCAACCGGGATCGATGCCGGGGTTGTTTTCCAGCCCGTCGATCAGGGTGAATTCCCACGGCGGCCGGGTCAGATCCAGCGGACGGGCGAAAAT
>NZ_JAXMJI010000042.1:0-7454 GCF_034376665.1 Allopontixanthobacter sp.
GCGATGTGCTGTATGTCGGCAAGGCGCGGGCGCTCCGCAATCGGGTCGGCAATTACCTTCAGGTCGCCAATCTGACCAGCCGGTTGCAGCGCATGGTCAGCCAGACTCGCGCGATGGAGATCGTCACCACCAACAGCGAGGCGGAAGCACTGCTGCTGGAAGCGCAGTTCATCAAGCGGTTTCGCCCGCCTTATAATGTGCTGCTGCGCGACGACAAAAGCTTCCCCTTCATCCTGCTGCGAATGGATCATGAGTTCCCGCGGATCATGAAGCATCGCGGCGCACGTCGTGCCAAGGGCAATTACTATGGGCCGTTCGCCAGCGCGGGCAGCGTCAACATCACCATCAACGCGCTGCAGAAATTGTTCCTGCTAAGATCCTGTAGCGACAGCTTTTTCAGCCGCCGTGACCGGCCGTGCCTGCTGTACCAGATCAAGCGGTGTTCGGCGCCCTGCGTGGGCCGCATCGACCAGGCGGCGTATGACGGGCTGGTGCAGGAAGCGAAGGATTTCCTTGGCGGGAAAAGCTCTGCCGTGCAGTCGAAGATCGAGCGCCAGATGGCGGAAGCTGCGGAGAAGCTGGATTTCGAATCCGCGGCGATGCTGCGCGACCGGCTGCGCGCGGCGACTTTCATCCAGGGCAGCCAGGCGATCAACGCCAACGGGGTCGGCGATGCCGATGTCTTCGCGCTGGCGGAAAAGGGAGGGCAGGTCGGCATCCAGGCGTTTTTCGTACGCGGCGGCCAGAATTGGGGCCACCGGGCGTTCTTTCCGGCGCATACGAAGGAAGTGGATGAAGCGCATGTCCTGGCCAATGTTCTGGCGCAATTCTACGAGGAGGTCCCGCCACCGCGCACCATTCTGGTCGACCGCGAATTGCCCGATCAGGCGGTGATGGAGGAGGCCTTCGCCGCCATTGCGGAGCACAGGGTAGAAATCTCGATCCCGCAGAGGGGTGACCGCCGCCGGCTGATGGAACAGGCACAGCGGAACGCGGCGGAAGCGCTGGAACGGCGCCTGGCGGAGAGCGGAACAAAGGCGAGAACACTGCGCGAACTCTCCGAATTTCTCGAATTGCCCGAAGTTCCGCAGCGGGTCGAGATTTACGACAACAGCCATATCCAGGGTTCGAAGCCGGTCGGCGGGATGGTCGTCGCGGGCCCGGAAGGGTTCCTGAGGAACCAGTACCGCAAATTCAACATCAAGACCGCACAGGGGAACGACGATTTCGGCATGATGCGCGAAGTCATGCAGCGCCGTTTCAGCCGTGCACAGATCGAAGATCCCGACCGCGCTGGCGGAATGTGGCCCGATCTGGTGCTGATCGACGGCGGCAAGGGCCACATGAGCGCGGTGCGCGACACGCTGGAGGAATTGGGGATCGAGGATGTTCCCTTGATTGCGATTGCCAAGGGCCCCGACCACGGGCGCGAAGGCCGCGAAGTGTTCCACTTCCCCGATGGTCGCGAGAAAACCCTGCCGACCAATTCGCCGGTGCTGTTCCAGCTCCAGCTATGGCGCGACGAGGTGCACCGCTATGCCATCGGCGCGCACCGCGCAAAACGCAGCCGCGCGATCACGGCGTCACCGCTGGATGAAATTCCTGGCATTGGTCCGGCACGAAAGCGGGCGTTGCTGATGCATTTCGGGACCGCCAGCAAGGTGAGAGCGGCTTCATTCGAGGACCTGCGACGCGCGCCTGGCGTCAGCGACGCGGTAGCGCAGACGATCTACGATTATTACCACGCCGGGGCGTGAGGGTGGGAGCTCGAGCCTGCTCTAATCTCTCTCGGTGGTGGGGTATTTGCAACGCCAAATGTAAACGGGAAATTTACCATATGGTTGTACGGCTAGCTCTGTGAGAGGAGCGACGCATCTACCATTTCGCGCATAAATTGTTGGCCAAGGAAAGGTTTCGCCACGCGGCTTTCGCGGCAATTCTGGCGATTCTGGTTGGCGTCACAACAATATTGCGCCCGCTCGACATCGCTGCGTGGGCCCTCCAGTCGAAGATGTTCACCCATCAGGCCAGCGGCGAAATTGTATTTGTCGAGCTGGAAAACGACGCTTCAGCCAAGACAATGGTTGGAAATGGTGATCTGGCCAGATCACTGGAGTATCTGGACAAAGCTGGTGCGAACCGCATTTTCATTGATATTCCGCTCAAACGGCAGGGCGACGTCGGTAGCGATTTGCAGCTCAGGACGGTGTTGGAGGGGCTGGGGGACAGAGTCACCTTAACGGAAGCTGTGCGAAGCGATTTCCCCGACAGCCAAAGCGTTGACTCCAACGATCAGTATTATTCCTCTGGAAGGAATGTCGTCAGCAATGACTATCAAACGGATTTCATCGGATACGTTTGGGAGCTACCTGCCGCAAACTATCGCGATCGCCGCAAGATGGTCTCTCTGGCCTATGCGCTTGCTTCTGATGCTTCTGAGGATGCAGCGGTCTGTCCGGATTACACCATTGAAATGGCGTCGGTTCCGACAATTAATTCCAATCAAATTCGGATAAATGACCTATCTAGCGAAAGACGCTTTGCAGGCAAAACAGTCGTTTTGGGAGTTCGCGACAATTCTGCGCGAATGGTCAGGGCACCGGAAGAAGGAATGATCGCATCCTCGATGATCCACATCATCGGAGCGGAAACCTTAATCCGGGGAGCCGGACAGAATCCACATTGGCTGGTTCTGTTGAGTGTGTTTGGTCTGGGTCTGGTTCTGGGTTCGCTCTACTTTGGTGACAAGCACTGGCGTCGGCGCTTTTATGTTCTTTGGAGCCTGACGCTGGTTGCGTGCTTCGTCGTTACTGCAAATCTTGGTATTCGCACGACTTTTTCTGATGCGACGGCAGCTGCGGTTATTTACGCTGCCTTCAGATTAGTCGCGAATTACAGACGCCGTTATCTTTATCGCGATTCCCGGAGCAAGTTGCCCAACTTCGCCGCATTGCAGCGCGATCTCGATGATAATCACGACAGTGACGCCTGCGCCATAGGGGTAGCAAAAATCGCCCGCCTGGATGCGGTGTTTGCAACTCTGTCGCTGACAGAGCAGGCTCGCTACCTCCGTCAGATCGGTGCTCGCCTTACGCTCGGCGATACGGGCGAGACCATCTATTACGACGGCGGGAAGTACTTCGGATTCTTCCTTCGGAACATGTCGGCAGAGGACCTGCAAGAGCATCTTTCAGGTTTGCGGGCGGTCGTCTCGCAATCTATCACGATCGCAGAACGCCCGATTGACGTCTCCATGACTATCGGTGCAGACAATTGTATCGGCAAGTCTGTGGCTAGCCGGTTGAGCTCTGCCATCGCGGCTGCAGATCAGGCTCGCGAAGCCTATCAGCCGGTGTTCGTCATCTCGGATCTGGAAGCTGACAGTGACACCTGGGATCATTCGTTGCAGGCCCGTCTGGAGACTGCGCTGTCCGAAGATAGAATTTCCATCAAACTCCAACCGCAGGTTGATTTCGAATCCGGTCTGATCATCGGTGCGGAGGCGCTTGCCCGGTGGGTCGACGAGGAACGGGGAGAAATTTCTCCCGAGCGCTTCATTGGTCAGTGCGAGCGGGTCGGTCGCCTGGATGATCTGACGAAGCGCATTTTGCTGAAGAGCCTTCGCGCGGCCAATTCGCTCAGAGGAGATGGGCACAATCCGATGATTTCGGTGAATGCTTCGGCAATCCAGTTTCTGGATGACCGGATGACAGTGATGATCGGCGAAAGTCTGTCGCGAACCTCGATCGATCCGGCAAAATTGACAATCGAGGTAACCGAAACGGCTCGTATCGAAAATTTTGCAATCGCTCGCGATGTATTCGAAGAAATTAAAAGGAGCGGCGTCAGGTTTTCAATGGATGATTTCGGCGTGGCCAGCGCAAACCTCGACGTGATGCTGGAACTGCCGTTCGACGAAATAAAGATCGATCGTCAGTTCGTCAGCCGTATGACGACGTCCCGACGGGCACGAGCGATCGTCGCCAATGTCATTAGGTTAGCTAAGGACGCCGGGGTTGTGGTGGTTGCGGAGGGAATCGAAGATCGCGAATCGTACGAATTGTTAAGGGCGATGGGCTGCGACATCGGCCAGGGTTACTTGATTGCCCGCCCTCTGCCACTTGACGGATTTAAGGAAATTCTTGATTTACAAAGAGATATGCCCATTTTCTCGCAGAAACTTGGTTAACGGTTTACAAACAAACAAGGTTAACGTAATCCTGCTGTGTTTGGCACAACAGGAGTGATATTATGTTTCGTTCTATTTGGGATTGGGTCTTTAACTAAGATCCGCTGAAATTTTACAAAATTTGGGCTCCTCTCGGGGCCCATTTTTTTGTCTGCCTCACTCGCGCCGAAAATGCGGACGTCGCTGAGCTACTGCAATCCGACAGTAGCCAGGCTTACATCTTCCGCCGCCGAATAACGCCCTCCTGCGCCACGCTCGCCACCAGGGTCCCGTCGCGCGTCAGGATGCTCCCCCGATTGAAACCGCGTCCGCCGCCGCTCCAGGGGCTGTCGGTTACGTACAGCAGCCAGTCGTCCGCCCGCGCGGGCCGGTGGAACCAGATCGCATGGTCGAGGCTGGCGCCGCTCATTTCTCCGCGCATCCAGCTGAGCCCGTGCGGCAGCGCAGCGGTGCCCAGCAAAGTGTAATCGCTCGCATAGGCTATTACGGCGCGGTGGATGGCCGGATCGTCCGGAAGTGGGGCGGCGGCGCGGAACCAGCTGTGCGCGCGCGGCTCCCTGGCTTCGCTGTTCATCCAGTGCAAACGGTCGACCGTCCGCATTTCGATCGGGCGCGGGCGCAGGATCAGGGCGCGGTGTTCCGGTGTAAGGTTCGGCATCCCGGCGACCATCTGCGCGCGCTGATCCATGTCGGACTTGAGATCTTCCGGCTGGGCGACATCGGGCATGGCACAGGCCTGATGCTCCAACCCTTCTTCCGGGCGCTGGAAACTGGCGGTCAGGTTCAGGATCGGACGGCTGGTTCCGTTGTCGGCCTGGCTCGCGACAACCCGCCGGTTGGCGAAGCTGCGGCCATCGAAATCGCGGGCAATCGCGTAATCGATCGCCGGACCTTCTGTGCCTCCGCGCAGGAAATAGGCGTGCAGCGAATGGGCGACCATGCCCTCGGGCGCGGCGAGTTGGGCCGCCTGGAGTGCCTGGGCGATCACCTGGCCGCCAAACATACGGCCCACGCCGCCCGGTTGCGGACGTCCGATATAGCTATCCGTGCTGGAGGCCTCGACCGTCAGCAACCGGACGAGATGGGCAACCAGCTGTTCGGGAGTAGGGGTTTGGCTCATGCGCTCCCGCATTGCGGTGCAGCAGCCGTTTCGTCAACGCAGAGCTTACCTGGCGAGGCTAAGTTTCCGCAATATCCGGAACGCCGCGGCTTTGCCGAAATTGCTGCTTGGCCAGCGGCCGGGGGGAGAGGGTGCCAGCCCCAATCTGCGTAAGCGGCGGTTGAGCCCGCGCGCGTCGGCCTCGGCAAAGCTCCAGTCGCTGCGCCATGTGATCGAAAGGGAGATCGAGCTGCTCGGACCGTTGCGCACGAAGTGGGGTGCCATGACCGGCACATAGACCGCCTCGCCCGGGCGCAGGGTGAAGTCAGTTCCGCCTTGTGCCATTTCTTCGCGCCAGGTCAGCTCGCGAGCACCGCCGGCGTGGTAGCTTTCGTGCACCTGATCGGGCGCGTAGAAAGCGTCTCCAGCAGGGAATTGGGTCATCACCTTGCTACCCGTCAGCTGTAGCAACAGATTGTGCTCGGGATCGAAATGATACGGGGTGACCGCGTTCGGGCTGGAGATGAACACGAAACCCTGCAGGCGCAGCATCGCGCCGGTGCGCGCTTCGATCTCGGCGCGGAGTTCGCCCAGCAGCGACCGCAGCAGCGCGTCATAGGCGGGCACCTGCTCGATGTTCTTCAGCACCGCCCAGCTGTTGCTGCTGGCTATGTGGCGGATGGTCTCTTCAATCGTCAGGCCGTTGCTGCCCGGCTTGCCATTGATCCCGATCGGCAGGTCGCCGCGGTTGTATTCGATGGAGTTCGGGGGAAGTTCGCCTGCCAGCGCTGCCAGCGCCTCGAGCGTCAAAAGCGAATCGTGGGCCAGATTGTGGCTCAGGACGTGCGGAATTTCCGGGTAAGCCGCCGCGAACTGGAGCCGAGTCGCAGTACCGAATACGTCTCCATTCGGTGTTTCGTCCATGGTCATGCCGAAACTTTGCGGCCGCTCTCGGCGCGCAGAAGCTGGCGGACGAACGATTGGCGAAGCGCACCGCCGATTCCGATGCTGACGCGCTGGATCGTGCGCTTCTGCCGCCATATCCGCTCGATCATCGGATGATCGGCCGACGCGCAGCTGTCGCACCAGTCGATGCCTTGCCGGTCCAGCAGGTCGAGGTTTTCGCGCTGGAGCAGGACGCCGGGCGAATATTGTGCGTAGGTCTCGTCGAAAGCCGTCTTGAAGGAATAGCTGCCGGGTGGGGCCAGGAAATTGACCAGCATGGCAATCGGCCTGCCATCCAGCGAAAGCGAGAGCCGTTCCGCCCTGCCGCGGGCGGCCCCGCCGTGCAGGGCGCTGCGAAAGAACGATGCCGTCCCGGGCTCGCAGGCGAGCGCAGAACCTTCCCGCCCTTTCCATCCGGCCAGTTCCAGATCGAGGAAATCCTCACACCACTGGTCTATCCCCTGGTCATCCAGATGCCGGCAAAACTGCAGCGTGCCCAGTTCGGACAGGCGGCTGTACTGGCGGCGCAGTTCCTTGCGCTTCTTCCCGTTCATGGAAGCTGCGAAGTAATCTGCCGGGCTTTTGCTGGATTGAAGCATGGCGCGCTGCTCGGAATGGACCACCGCATAAGGGCGCGGCTGCCGGTCCAGCGTTTCCATGAGGGCGGCATGGACAGGTCCGCCCGTCGGAAGGCGGGTCAGATGCAGGAACAACGCACCTCCGGGCCGGGCATCGATGGTCTGCAGCAAGGCGGCCCAGAATTCCGTCTCGTGACCCTTGGTCACCAAAGGCAGGCCGCAGAAGCAATTGTGATGCAGCCAATTGTGCCAATGCGGCAGGGGATAGCCGTAATAACGTGCCGAGCGTGCGAGGGGCATCAGCCCGGTCAACTTCCCGCCGCTCCGAAAAACCGCGATACGGGCATTCCGGCCCTGATCGAGACTGGCGAGCGCAGGCAGCAGGTTCCAGCTTTCGAAGAACGGATTGGGTTCGCTGGCTTCCAGCGCCAGTTCGTCCCATTCAGTGATCGCTGCGGCATCCGCTAAATCGCGCCATTCGACCAGCGACATCCCGTCAGCCCCGCCCCCGAGGACCGGTGCGGTCTGGCAGTCGCGGTCCTTGTATTGCCGGAGCGGAAGGCTCGCCACCTGTTAACCCTTGCATCGCGCGGCAGATTGCGCCGCAAGCCGCCGTAGCAACGCGATGCTGATGAAGAATTAA
>NZ_JAXMJI010000043.1:0-30230 GCF_034376665.1 Allopontixanthobacter sp.
TGTTGGTCATGATGCTCTCCTTCCTCGCTAAAAGAGGCGGGAAGGGGGGCAATTGTTCCGGCGGCTGCACGCTCTGCTCGCCGGAATGCGATGAAGCGGGCACCGCAAGGGATAAATTTCCCCGGGTGCGGGAACATCAGGAAGTTTCCAAGACTTCGCGGACTGGCAATCGGATTGCCGGTCCTCGCTTCAAAGCGCTTTAGAAGCCGCTGATACCCAGATTGGCGAATACGGGCAGGAACGGACTGGCGACCAGCCAGATTGCGGCTGCGGCCGACAGGATGGCCAGGTGCTTCAGCCCGAGGATCCGCAGGCCATAGAGCCGGCGGACCATGAAAATCCTCATGGCCGCCAGCGCGGTCATCGACGCCGCAAATCCGATGGCAGCGCCCAAGGCGCCGTAACTTGCGGCCAGATACCACACGAGCAGGATTTCGAGGGCCAGGGTGAACACGACTTGCCGCGGCGGCAAGGCCGGGTCGCGGTAGACCATGACCAGTTCGGCAAGGCCGAAACTGCCTTCCATCAATTCGCCGATCAGAATGACGATCACCACCGTAATACCGGCGGCAAAGCCGGTGCCGAGCAATTCCAGAACACTGCCTCCGAAGATCACGAATACGCTGATCACCGCCATCTGGATTGCGAATATGAACAGCGTCAGCCGCCGCAGATGTTCGCCGATCGTCTCGAGCGATCTGCTCTGTGCGATTATCGGCGCGAGCATCGGTTCATACAGGTGCCGCACCTTGCCCGCGACCGTGCCGATCTGTTGGGCGAGGTAATAAATACCCGTCGCGGTCGGGCTGGCAACCGCGGCGAGCAGGAGAATGTCGGCGCGGCGAAATGCGAATACCCCGGTTTCGTTCAGCGCGATCGGCCAACTGCTACGGGCCAGCCCGAATACCCCGGCAAAGGTCGGTACCCTTAACAACCGGGGGGACTGCTGGCTGTAGGACTTGCCCATCGCAAGCAGAGCGATGATCGCCGATAGCAACAACGATCCGACATAGGCGATGAGCAATGCCTGCTCGGACGTGATTATATGGCCCGAAGGCATGGTGAAGCCGCGCACGGCGAAATAGGACAGGATGCCCAGCAGCAGGAAGCTCCACGGTTTCACCACGGCCTTGACCAGCGTGTCCCACAGCACCGTCCGGAAATGCCGCGTCGCGGTGGTCGCCACTTCGGTAAGCGCGATCAGAGGTATTCCCAGCATCAGGAATTGCGACCCGGACAGCGAGGAGGGCAGTACATAGGGCCACACCGCCCATAATACCGCCATGATCACCGCCGACACCGCCGTGACCAGAGCCAGCGCGTCGAAAATGTGTTTGCCCGGATCGATGACGGGGCTTGTCCCCGGGGGAGTCATGGCCCCGAGGTTGCCGAGCAACGTCTTCGTCAGCCCGAAGGTCGCAAACGCCGCCAGCAGTTCCAGCATCGCCACCGCTTCGCCCAACCGGCCAAAGTCGTCGATTCCGTAAACCCGTGCGACAAAGGTGATCAGCAGGACGCGGGCGAACATCCGCGATCCCGACCCGGTCAGAATTTGCCAGGCACCGCGCCGCAAAGCGCGCTTTTCCCCGGCCAGCAACTGCCCTTCGCTATCCACGGATTCGGGGACTTTCGAATCGGGTCGGCATCAAATAAGGCAATCGCATTCCTATCGGCGGCGGCCCTGCCTGTTGTATTCTGGACAGGAGACGCTGTGCGGGTAGCAACGCGCCTGACAAAAATACAGCTTTTCTGATGCAGACAGCGCGTTTCGCTGGCATGACGCCGCCATGATCACCGCCGAGACTTCAGGACCGATCCGGATCGGGTTCCTCTATAATCACGAGGAATTGCACCAGATCGCGCATACCGCGCCGATAATATCGCGGCTTCAGGCAGCCGCGCCGCACATAAGCGTGGAAGTGCTGACCTCCAGTGACAACCAGACCGATGCGGTCATGACGCACCTCGACCCGCAGATGAAGCCGCCCGTCATCCGCGCGATGGCCGCGGGCCGGCTGGTCAAGGCCGCCGAAAAGGCCATTGGCGGCATTGTCCCGCTTGGCAGGATCGGCGGGCTTGCGGCAAACCGCGATCTGCTCGGATCCTATGATGCGCTGGTGGTTCCGGAAACCACTACGACGCTGCTGAAAACCCGCTTTGGCATGGAGCGGCCCCGACTGATTTTCTGCCCGCACGGTGCGGGCGACCGCAGCATCAGCGTGTCCCCCGATATCGCGCATTTCGATTACGTTCTGCTGCCGGGGGAGAAAACCCGCGAACGGATGCTGGCGGGCGGGGTGATTCGCGAAGCAGACCACGCTGTTGTGGGCTATCCCAAATTCGACGCGCCCCATCTGGCCGCGCGTATGAGCTTCTTCGACAACGACCGGCCCACCGTTCTCTACAACCCGCATTTCGATCCGCTGCTGTCCTCGTGGCACGACTTCGGGCTGCAGGTGCTGGATTATTTCGCCGGGCAGGATACCTACAATCTGATTTTCGCGCCGCATGTGATGCTTTTCCAGCGCCGGATACTTGCCTCCGTCGAACACCGGAAAATTCGCTTTCGCCAGGAAATCCCTTCGCGATACCGCGCGCTCGAGCATATACGCATCGATACCGGCAGCGACCGCAGCGTCGATATGTCCTACACGCGCAATTCGGATCTCTATATCGGCGATGTCAGCAGCCAGATCTATGAATTCCTCCAGCATCCGCGCCCGGCAATTTTCCTCAATTCGCATGGGGCCCGCTGGCACGACGATCCCAGCTATGCATTCTGGCATTTCGGACAAGTGATAGAGGGCGTGAACCAGCTTCCGGAGGCGCTTCAACGCGCATTTCCGCTTGGCGAGGAATTGCGCAGCCGGCAGGTTGCCGCCTTCGAGCAGACCTTCTCGATCGAACCTGGCCGGCCCTCGGCGAGCCGCGCGGCGGAAGCGATCACCGCGTATCTGGCGCGCGAATGGCCCGCGCGGTTCTCGCAGGGTGCAGACGCAGCGATAAAGGCGCAGGCGTGATGGACACGGCGGGATCAGGATGGACCGCCTTGGTCATGGCCGGACAGCGCCCGGGTATCGATATTCTTGCGCAGGAAAACGGGCAGACGCTCAAGGCTCTGATCCCGGTGGCGGGGCAATCGATGCTAAGCCGGGTGGTTGGGGCGCTGGACCTTTGCCCGCGGATCAGCCGGATTGTCGTGGTTGCGCAGGACCCGCAGCTGCTGCTGTCCGGAGACACAGCACGCTTGCTCGCCAATCCGAAGGTTCGGCTGACCCCCAGCACTAATGGAATTGCCTCGAGCATTGCCGCAATCGCGGGTTCCGCCCTCGCGCCGTGGCCGGTGCTGGTCACTACGGCAGACCATGCCCTGTTGACGCCGGAGATGATCGACGAATTTCTCGACAGCTGCGAAGGTAATGCAAAGGGCGGCGATCTGGCGATAGCTTTCGGGGAACGCCGGATCGTCGAGGGCGGCTATCCCAGGACAAGCCGAACCTGGCTCAAATTTCGAGACGGGCACTATTCCGGGGCCAATTTGTTCGCACTGCGCAACGCAAAGGTGATGCCGGCATTGACCCTGTGGTCGGGCGTGGAACAGCAGCGCAAGAAAGGGCTGGCAGTAATTTCCCAGTTCGGCCCTCTGTTGCTGCTGCGCGCCTTGACCCGCACGATTTCATTCCGGAATGCGCTCGCCAAGGCGGGGGCGACGCTTGGCCTCAAGGCTGAACTGGTGGTGATGTCGCAGCCAGAAGCGGTCATCGACGTCGACAAGCCTGCGGACCTCGTGCTTGCCGAGCAGATCCTCCGTTTGCGCGAGAAGTCTGAGGCTGCCTGCGCCTGATCGGCGCGGCGATAGCGAGGTCAGACCGCAACAACTTCCTGTTCGATGCGGCCGAAGATCGAATGGCCGTTTGCATCGTGCATATCGACCGCAACTGTGTCGCCGGGCTGCATGAACGGCGTTCTCGCTTCACCACTGGCAATAGTTTCGATCATCCGGATTTCCGCGATGCAGCTATAGCCGGCACCGCCTTCGCTGACCGGCTTGCCGGGGCCGCCATCGGTGCCTTTGTTGGACACGGTACCGGACCCGATCACGGTCCCCGCGCCCAGATTACGGGTCTTGGCTGCGTGGGAGACGAGCTGGGCCAGATTGAAGGTTGCGTCCTGCGCCGCCTGTGCACGGCCGAAAGGTTTGCCGTTGTAATCGATCAACAGGGGAAGATGGATCAGGCTGTCGTTCCAGGCATCGCCAAGCTCGTCCGGTGTAACCGCAACAGGAGAAAACGCGCTTGCCGGCTTTGACTGGAAGAAGCCGAATCCTTTGGCCAGTTCGCCGGGTATCAGCCCGCGCAGCGACACGTCGTTGACCAGCATCAGCAGTTTTATATGACTGGCGGCGTCGTCGGCAGTAGTGCCCATTGGAACGTCGTCGGTGATGCAGGCGATCTCGCCTTCCATGTCGCAGCCCCACGCAGGGTCACCCAGCGGGATGGGATCGCGCGGCGCGAGGAATCCGTCGGAACCGCCCTGATACATCAGCGGATCGTGATAGAAACTGTCCGGCACTTCGGAACCCCGGGCCTTTCGTACCAGTTCGACATGGTTGATATAGGCGCTGCCATCCGCCCATTGATAGGCGCGGGGCAGGGGGGACGCAGCCTCGCGTTCGTGGAACCGGCCGCAGGGCACCGCGCGATGTTCGACATCGGTATAAAGAGCTTCCAGCCGCGGCGCACATTCATCCCAATTGTCCAGCGCTGCCTGCATGGTCGGCGCGATGTTGCCTGCAGCGCAGTAGCGGGTGAGGTCCTTCGAAACGACGACCAGAACACCGTCGCGGCCTGATTTGAGCGATGCGAGTTTCATGCGGTTTGGTCCTTTTCCGGATTGTCTGGCTGAATGTCGGGATGCGCGCGCTGGAACGGTTCGAGTGCCAGGCACGCTGCCTCGATCCGTTCGATATGCGGCATCGGTGAAAAATCGAAATCGAAGCGGCGCGCGTTGTACACTTGCGGTAGCAGCACCACCTCGAACATGCCCGGCGCATTCAGCACGAAATCGCCTGAGCCCAATTGGGCCAATCGGGCTTCTACCGGGCCGAGCGTTCGGGCCAGCCAGTGGCGGTACCAGACGGCGATTTCCTCCTGCGAATGGCCCAGAGGGTCGGCAAGATATCGCAGCACCGGCAAGTTGTTCGGCGCGTGGATTTCGGTAGCGATGGCATAGGCCAATTCGCGCACGGTGTAGCGGTCCTCGATATCTGCGGGCAGCAAGGGCGACTTCGGATAGGCTTCATCGAGCCATTCCAGCAGCGCCATCGATTGCGCGCGGTCCCGCCCGTCCGCCTCCAGCAGCGGAACGCTGCCGAAGGGATTGCGGCTGGTAAAGGCTGCGGATTTCTGTTCGGAGGTGACGAGGTTCACCGGCACATAGTCATAATCCAGCCCCTTCAGGTTCAGCGCAATGCGGAGCCGGTAGGACGTCGAACTGCGGAAATAGCCGTGCAGCCGCATCAGAACGCCGCAATGCCGGTAATGGCCCGGCCCAGGATCAGCGCATGGACATCATGTGTGCCTTCGTACGTATTGACCGTTTCCAGGTTCACCATGTGCCGCATGATCTGGTATTCGTCGGAAATCCCGTTCCCGCCATGCATGTCGCGTGCGTGGCGCGCCACATCGAGCGCTTTGCCGACATTGTTGCGCTTCACGATGGAAATCATCTCCGGCGCGAAGCGGCCTTCGTCCATCAGCCGTCCCACCCGCAGGGAGGCCTGCAGGCCGAGGCCGATATCGGTCATCATGTCGGCCAGCTTCTTCTGGTACAGCTGTGTCGCGGCAAGCGGGCGGCCGAACTGATTGCGGTCGAGCCCGTATTGACGCGCGGCATTCAGGCAGAATTCCGCCGCGCCCATTGCGCCCCAGCTGATCCCGTAACGCGCGCGGTTGAGGCAGCCGAAAGGTCCCTTCAAACCCTGCACTTCGGGCAGCAGCGCATCGGCGGACAGCTTCACCTCGTCCATTACGATCATGCCGGTGGTGGAAGCGCGCAGGCTAAGCTTGCCCTCAATCTTGGGGGCGGACAGGCCGGCCATGCCTTTCTCCAGCACAAAGCCGCGAATGCCGTCACCGTGGGCCTCGCTTTTCGCCCAGACCACGAAAACGTCCGCGAAGGGGGAGTTGGAAATCCATGTCTTGGCGCCAGAAAGCGAATAGCCATCGCCGTCCTTCTTGGCATAGGTACGCATTCCGCCCGGGTCGGAACCGGCGTCAGGCTCGGTCAGTCCGAAACAGCCAATGAGTTCACCGCTGGCCAGCCCCGGAAGATATTTGCGGCGCTGTTCCTCGCTGCCGTAAGCGTGGATCGGATACATCACCAGGCTGGACTGAACCGAAGCCATCGAGCGATACCCGGAATCGACCCGCTCGATCTCGCGCGCGATCAGACCGTAGGCGACATAGCCGGCACCGGCGCCGCCGTATTCTTCCGGAATGGTCGCGCCGAGCAAACCGGCTTTACCCATCAGGGGGAACAGTTCGGGCGCAGAAATTTCGTCGCGGAAAGCCTGCTGCACGCGGGGCTGCAATTCACTTTGGGCGAACCCACGCGCGGCATCGCGGATCATCCGCTCGTCTTCGCTTAGCTGCCCCTCCAGATCGAACGGGTCTTCCCAATTGAAGGGCATCATGCCGACCATGGTAACTCCTGAAAAATTTCGATTGATCGCATTTCAAATCTGTCTGTGCGCCGCCTGATGGCCGGTTTCAAGCGCTGTCACGGCGGGTTGCGGTGGAAATTGCCAGTGTCCGCTCGGCCTGCCGCAGGTGAAGTACTTCGACCATTCTCCCGTCCAGCCTTATCACGCCCTTGCCCGCGTTCTCGGGCGCGGCAAAGGCGGCCACGATCTTCGCCGCGTCGGCAATATCTCTTTCGGACGGCCCGAAGGCGGCGTTGGCAGCGGTCAATTGCGCCGGGTGGATCACCGTCTTGCCGTCGAAGCCGAGCATCGCGCCTTGCCGGCATTGCGCGGCGAAGCCCGCTTCGTTTTCAAGCGCGTTGAACACGCCGTCGAGCACGGCCAGACCATGCGCCCGCGCGGCGACCACGGATTGGGTCAGCAGCGGCAGCATCGCGCTCCGCCCGGTGTCGAGCGTGCAGCGCATTTCCAGCGCAAGATCGTTGGTTCCCAGCACGAAGGTGGTCAGACCCGCATCCTTGGCTGCCGCCGCAATGGCGGGCAGGTCAAGGAAGGCGGCGCAGGTTTCGAGCATCGCCCAGAGCTCAGGTCCGTCCCCTACCGCAGTACGGTAGGCGGACAATTGCCGGGCGGAGGAGAGCTTCGGCACAAGCACCGCGGCTGCATCCGCCTGTCGATCCAGCCCTTGAAGCGCCGCGCAATCCGCCGCGCCCCATTCGCTGTCCAGCGCGTTGACCCGGACGACCAGCAACCGGTCGCCGAACCCGCCTGCGCGCGCCGCGGCGATTGCCGCCTCGCGCGCCTCCCCCTTGGCCTCGGGCGCAACGGCATCCTCCAGGTCGAGGATCACCGCGTCGCAATCCGCCTCGCGCGCCTTGGCGACGGCGCTGGCGCGATTGGCGGGTAGGTACAGAGCCGTGCGGAGCGGGCGATACTTCACGCGGGCCGGTTCGCGATCAGATCATCGACTACCGACGGATCCGCTAAAGTCGAAGTATCGCCAAGATTACTGAAGTCGTTCTCGGCAATCTTGCGCAGGATCCGCCGCATGATCTTGCCGCTGCGGGTCTTGGGCAGGCCGGGCGCAAACTGCACAACATCGGGCGTGGCAATCGGCCCGATTTCCTTGCGCACCCATTGGACCAATTCGGCGCGCAAGGCATCGCCGCCCTCGATCCCCGCGTTGGGCGTGACATAGGCGTAAATGCCCTGTCCCTTCACATCATGCGGCATACCCACTACGGCCGCTTCGGCAACGTCAGGGTGGGCGACGAGGGCGCTTTCGACCTCGGCCGTGCCCATCCGGTGTCCCGACACATTGATCACGTCGTCGATCCGCCCGGTGATCCAGTAATAGCCGTCCTCGTCCCGGCGGCAGCCGTCACCGGTGAAATAAGTGCCGGGAAAGGTGCTGAAATAGGTCTGGAAAAACCGCTCGTGGTCGCCGTAGACGGTGCGCATCTGGCCCGGCCAGCTGTCGAGAATAACCAGTGCGCCCTCGGCTGCGCCGTGCAATTCGTTACCTTCGCCGTCGACCAGCGCCGGCTGGACACCGAACATCGGCAGCGTTGCGCTGCCCGGTTTCAGCGCAGTCGCTCCGGGCAGGGGCGAGATCATCGCGCCGCCGGTTTCCGTCTGCCACCAGGTATCGACAATCGGGCAGCGCCGCTCGCCGATGACCCGGTGATACCATTCCCACGCCTCGGGATTGATCGGTTCGCCCACCGAACCGAGCAGGCGCAGGCTCTTGCGGCTGGTGCGGGTGACATACTCGTCTCCTTCGCGCATCAGCGCGCGCAGGGCGGTCGGGGCGGCGTAGAAAATCTCGACGCCGTGTTTGTCGATCACCTGCCAGAAGCGCGAGAAATCCGGGTAATTGGGCACGCCTTCGAACATCACCGTGGTCGCGCCGTTCATCAGCGGCCCGTAAACCACATAACTATGCCCGGTGACCCAGCCGACATCCGCCGCGCACCAGTAAACCGGCATCGAACCGTCCGCATTCGGTTGATAATCGAACACATATTCATGCGTCATGCTGACCCACACGGAATATCCCCCGGTGGTGTGCAGCACGCCCTTGGGTTGTCCAGTCGAACCGGACGTATAGAGGATGAACAGCGGGTCTTCTGCCTCCATCGCTTCGGGCGGGCAGTGGGCAGACTGGCCTGATACCGCCTCGGCCCAGTCGATATCGCGCCCGTCCACAAACGGAACATCGGCCCCGGTGTGGCGCAGCATGATGACTGTATCGACCGCAACTTTCTCCAAAGCGGCATCGACATTGGCCTTGAGCGGAATGGTCTTGCCGCCGCGCAGGCCCTGGTCGGCAGTGAGGACGATGTTCGACCGGCAATCCGCGATCCGGCCGGCGAGCGCATCGGGTGAAAAACCGGCGAACACGATCGAATGGATCGCACCGATGCGGGCGCAGGCGAGCATCGCTACGGCGGCTTCCGGAACCATTGGCAGGTAGATCGTGACGCGGTCGCCCTTGGCAACGCCCTGCGCCTTCAGCAGATTGGCAAAGCGGCACACGTCGCGGTGGAGCTCGGCATAGGTGATGCTGCGGCCAGGAGCGGAGGGATTGTCCGGTTCCCAGATGATCGCGACCTGATCGCCGCGCGTGTCAAGGTGCCGGTCGAGGCAGTTGGCCGCTAGGTTCAGCTGACCGCCTTCGAACCAGCGGATGCGAAAATCCTTCCGGGTGAAGGACGCGTCCTTGACTGTATCGAAAGGCCGGATCCAGTCGATCCGCTGCGCCTCGCCGCGCCAGAAAGCATCCGGATCGGCAATCGACTGGCGGTATTTCTCCTGGTACCCGGCCTCGTCGATCAGCGCTCTCTCGGCCCATTCGGCTGGCACTGGATAGATGGTGTCATTCATCGTGGTCTCCTGGGGAGTATGAGGCAAATCGGTGAAGTCACAGCTTGCCGAATTTTTCCTCATATCCGGCCATGTCGCCGTCTTGCAGGAATTGCGCCTGCGCCACCCAATTGTCGCGCCGGATCCGGCCTTCGAACCGGCCCAACTGCGCGTCGATCCGGTCGATGCCATCGTCCGACCAGGCGGCGATCTGCGAAAAGCGGGTGACACCGAGCGCAATCAGCATCGCTTCCAGCTTTGGACCGACTCCCTTGATCCGGCTGAGATCGTCGGCACCTGTTTCATCGGCATCGTCGGAGGCGGTCTTGAGAGCTTCCGCTCTCTGTTCTTCGACCACTGCGGCCACTGCCGTACCGGCACCGGCGAGACCCGGAGGCACCACGGGTATTGTCGCGGATGCGGGCGGAGTGTCGATCAGCGCCTGATTGCGCGCCGCGGGTGCGGCACCCTCGTCCAGCGCATCGATCTTGGTGGTGGTCACACTGGTGCGGCGGGTCACCACGAATATCCAGTAGGCGACCGCGATGCCGATCAGCAATGCGATCACGAACAGCAACCAGTTTTCCTGAATCATTTCCACCATCATTCAAACCCTTCGTCCTGGCCTGTTCCGCGGCCCCACAGGCCCCAGCCGAGCCCGATACCTACGCCATAGGTTATCAGCAGCAGGATCATCAATTCAAACCAGATCGGCATAGCTATCAAACTCCAAATGGCATCGGCGTCATCGCGGTCCCGGCGTGTCGACCGGCGTCGGCGCGATCGGCACCGTCGCGATTACGGAAAATTCGATCCGGCGGTTGGCAGGATCGGTTGGCAGCAACCCCGCTACCGGCTTGGCCGAGCCCAAACCGCGCGCGCGCAAGCCGTCACTGGGTATGCCCCGGTCGATCAGCGCCTGCTTGACGGCGAGTGCCCGCAATTGCGACAGCGCCAGATTTCCCGCTGGCGGGCCGGTTGCGTCTGTGTGTCCGGTTATCGCTATGATACTGCCGAGGCATGGCCGCAGCGCCGCGGCCACTTCGTCGAGCAGTTCGAGACTTGCTGGGTCGAAGGCGCTGCTGGATTCCTCGAACCGGATCGTACGAGCGCGCAGCAGCGCTTCCACATCCTCCTGACAATGCATCGGGGTCAGCGGCATAGCCTGGTTTTCCGCGATGATCGAACCGTCCGCCCAGTTCACTGCGCCCACCCCGGGGATCGCCGCGACCGCCTGCGCGACCTTCGCCCGCGTAGCCTCGTTGACATCTTCCCCGCCGCTGAGCAGCGCGTGACGTGTTGGCCAGCCGCCGCTGGTTTCGAAGCTGGCGGTAATCGGCTCGCCGCGCGCCGCGGCGATAGCCTCTGTCGCCGCGTTCTGCATCTCCGCAGCCATCTGTCCGCCCCGCGATGCGCCTCCGGCAAAAGCCATCAAGGCGACCAGCATGGCGCCGGCGAGAAGTGCAACAATGGGGCGGATGCTCATCCTCCTTCCTTAGACATCCCCTTCGCCGCCGCAAAGGGGTAGCCGGGAAAAAGGGCCGTCAGCTGATATTCCTGGGCCACGCCGCTGCAATCGCCCTGCGCATGCCTAGAACCGGGGGGGCGTGGTCTCTACAGCCGGATCACCGCCGAGGTTGCGACGGAACAGGACCCTGTCTTCCGGCCCGAAGCCCTTGTGCCAGATGACGAAGCCATACGTCAGCAAGATCGCCGGAATACCAAGCGAAAGCTCCGCCCATTCCGGCAGCAGGGTCGCCAGGAAGCCTACCAAAATGGCGGGCGCTGCTGCCCAGACCAGTGCCCAGCGCCAGTTGTTGACCGGATAGCCCAGGATGCGCGACAGCAGCCAGGCCTTCGCCAGCGACATGATGCCGAGCGCCAGCATCAGCGAAAAGGCCGCTCCTGCCGCGCGGTAATAGTCGCTGAGGTCGTAGCGGTCCGCCAGCAGCATAGCGCCCACGGTCAAGGCGGCCTGTAGCAGGATGGTGGCGATGGAAATCCACAGATTGCGCAGCCGCGCCATGTAAACCAGAGCTGCCTCCGAAACGACCGCGGTGGCGGCCACCACTTCGGCGGCGAGCAGAAACGCCAGTGCCCCGGTCCCGGCCACGAAACCGGGTCCGATCAGACCCATCACGCCTTCGCCGGGAACCCCCAGAGCCAGCGCGATCCCCGCTTGCGCCGCGATGATCCAGAAGCCGACCTGGCAGACCTGCGCGGCTATTCCGGCGTAGTTCTTTTCCTTCAGATTGCGGGTGATGACGGGACCGAGGATCGGCTCGAAGCTGGTCTTCAGCTTTTGCGGAAGACTGGCGACCTGCTGCGCGACATAATAGACGCCGACTGCGGCGGGCGCTGCAAACAGGCCCAGGATGAACAGGTCGAGCCGCCGCGTGCCCCACTCGATCGCGTCGGCGCTGGCGAGGGGAAGTCCGCGGATGATCAATCTGCTCGTCCGGCCGAAACTGGGCTTCCATCCGCGCGGCAGCCCGTAAGTGCGAAGGAAGGCCCAGAACGCAGTCAGCGCCGCCGCCATGATCGACGCGACATAGGCCATGCTCAACCCGCTGGAAGGCAGCAGCACGAAAAACACTCCGGCCATGATCGAAATGGTCCATGGCTCGACCACTGCCCGGGCGCGCACCGTTGCGGCGATGTCGAATTTGTAAGCCTGGGCCGCCAATGCGATTTCCGTCATCGCCAGCGCCGGGATGGCGAGCACGATCAGCCGGTCGAACTCGGTATATTGCCCGCTGGGAAACATCGGTGCCGGGACCAGATAGAGCAGCACCGCCGCGGCGCTACCGAACAGGAAGGCGACCAGCAATCCGTCGAATACGATATGGCCGGGAACGACATCATCGCCGCCATCCGAAAGGCGCTGCGCCAATCCGCGCTTTTCGCCGATGGTGCACAGCATCGCGATCAGTTCGACGATCACCAGCGCCGATGCGAAGCGGCCGAGCGCCTCCGCACCATACAGTCGCCCGGCGATGAACAGGAAGGGCAGCCGCGCCGCCAGCCGCAGCAGGAAGCCGATGAAATTCGTCCGGCCGCCCTTGGCCAGCGCGGCGATGTCGCCCTCGTCGGTACGTTCCGGAACCGGGTCGGTGGTCGCAGTCACGCAGGGTTTTCCTGCTCTGTGGTAAGCGGACGGGCCAACAACCGGGTGACGACCTCGGCCGCTGCCGCGCCGCGGAGCAAATGGTCGACCGCCGTTACGATCGGCATCGCCACGCCGTGCTGCGCGGCCAGTTCGACCAGCACCGGTGCGGTATGGGCACCCTCCGCGACGGTGCGGCGATCGGCCATCAGTTCGACCGACGATTTGCCTTCACCCAGCGCCTTGCCGAGCGAGAAATTGCGGCTCGCGGTGGAGGAGCACGTCAGCACCAGGTCGCCCAGCCCGCACAGGCCCGCAAGTGTCTCGCGCCGCGCGCCCAACGCCTCGCCGAAGCGCAGCATTTCCGCATAGCCGCGGGCGATCAGTGCGGCGCGGGCGTTCTGGCCAAGTCCGAGTCCGTCGACCACTCCGCAGGCAATCGCCAGGACGTTCTTTACCGCCCCGCCAATCTCCGCACCGACGATATCGTCCGAGTAATAGGGGCGGAACTGCGGGCGAGCGATGATCGGGGCGATCCGTGCCCATTGTCCTTTCCCGCCGCCGCAGGCCAGCGTGACCGCAGTTGGCAGGCCAGCCGCCACTTCATGGGCAAAGGTCGGGCCGGACAGGATCGCGATGTCGCTTGCCGGTGCGGCGGCCTTTGCGACATCGTTCATCAGGCGGCCGCTCCCCGCCTCGATGCCCTTGCTGCACAGGATCAGGTCGCGCGGATGCGACGCCATGCCGCCAAGGACACGTCCGAGATGCTGCGCCGGGGTGACGACCAGCGCCGTGTCGCAGGCGGCAAAATCACCCAGTTCGCCCGTGGCGGCTATGGACGGATATAGGCTGACGGAGGGCAGATAGAGGCTGTTGGTGCGGCGAGAATTGATTTCCTCCACCAGCTCCGGTTCCAGCGCCCAGATCAGCACATCCCGCCCGTCGGAGGCGAGCATCTGCGCCAGCGCCGTGCCCCACGCGCCAGCGCCAAGCACTCCAACCGGTTTGCCGTTCGCGCTCATCCCTTGGAACCCGCACCGCGGACCAAGGCCGCGAGGGGATCGAGCGGCCAGCGGGGCCGGGCGGCGAAATCGAGCGGATCGGACTGACCCGTGGCAAGCCGTTCGGCCCCTGCCCAGGCGATCATCGCAGCGTTATCGGTGCACAGCGCCGGCGGCGGCGCCACGAATTGCATTCCTCGCTGCGCCGCAAATCCTTCCAGCGCGTGGCGGATCGCGGCATTGGCGGCGACACCGCCTGCCACCACCAGCGCCGGCAAGCTCTCGCCCGCATCCAGGGTAACCCGCAGCCGGTCGAGCACGCAATCGATCGCGGCCTGCTGGAAACTTGCCGCGATGTCGGCATCGCTGTGCTTGCCGCTGTCCTTGGCGCGCATCACCGCGCTCTTGAGACCGGCGAAGGAGAAATGCGGCTCGCCGCTGCCGACCAGCGGACGGGGCAGGGGCACTGCCGCCGGATCGCCTGACCGCGCCAGCCGCTCGACAGCAGGACCGCCGGGATAGCCGAGCCCGAGCAACTTCGCCGTCTTGTCGAACGCCTCGCCCAGCGCATCGTCGATCGTGGTGGCAAGGCGGCGGTACTGGCCCACGCCTTCGACGCGCAAAATCTGGCAGTGGCCGCCGGATACCAATAGCAAAGCATAAGGAAACTCGAGGTTCGGATCGGCCAGGCGGGGACTGAGCGCGTGCCCTTCCAGGTGGTTGATCGCGATCAGCGGCACGCCGCTGGCCATGGCCAGGGCCTTGGCGCTGACCAGCCCGACCATCACCCCGCCGATCAGGCCCGGTCCGGCCGTGGCGGCAATGGCGTCCAGATCGCGCAGCTCGACCCCGCCTTCGGCCATGACCTGCCGGATAATCGGAGTAAGGATCTCGGCATGGGCACGCGCGGCAATTTCGGGCACGACCCCGCCATAGGGCGCGTGGGCCTCGATTTGCGAAGCGATGACCTGCGCGACAATCCTGCGGTCGGTAGTCACCAGGGCCGCAGCTGTCTCGTCGCAACTGGATTCTATTCCGAGTACGATCCCCATAGGCTTCCCCTGAACGAGATGGATGGCTAGGGCAAGCAAACGCTATGATTTGGACCCTATGACCAGAACCTCCAGTTCCGCTTCGCCTCGTGGTTCTACCCTGTTGAGGCTGGGCACGCGCCAGTCACCGCTGGCAATGGCTCAGGCCCATGAAACCCGCAGCCGGTTATGCGCGGCGCACGGGTGGGATGAAAGCGCCGTCGAACTGGTCCCGGTTCGTGCGAGCGGGGACAAGATCGTCGATGTGCCGCTGGCGGATATCGGCGGGAAGGCGCTGTGGACCAAGGAACTCGATACCTGGCTTGGCGAAGGCCATATCGACCTTGCGGTGCATTCGATGAAAGATGTTGAAACGATCCGCCCGCCCGAACTGACGATCACCGCGATCCTGCCGCGGGCCGATGTACGCGACGTGCTGATCGGGGCGTCCAGCATTGCAGGGATCCCTCAAGGAGCGAAGGTCGGCACCAGCGCGCCGCGCCGGGCGGCCCAGATGCTCAGCCGCCGGCCGGATTGCGAGATCGTGATGTTTCGCGGAAATGTCGCCACGCGGCTGGCGAAACTTGCCGCCGGGGAAGCGGATGTGACGCTGCTTGCGGCGGCGGGGCTTGAACGGCTCGGCAGGACCGGAACCGGTACCCCGCTGGAAGTGGACGAGTGGCTTCCCGCCCCGGCGCAGGGGGCGATCGGCATCGAATGCCGGACGAAGGACGCCGAAACGCGCCGCCTTGTCGCAGCAATCGATCACGCGCCCAGCCATGCCGCGATCAGGGCCGAGCGCGCCCTGCTGGCGGCGCTGGGCGGCAATTGCCACAGTCCCATTGCCGTGTTGAGCGAGCTGGCAGGTGACCGGATGACCCTGAAATCGATCCTCTACAGTCCCGACGGGGCTGAGCGGGTGGAAGGGAGCCTGACCTTCGCCATCAGTGACACCCAAGGCCCAGCGCGCCTTGCCGGAGACCTGCTGAAGCGCGCCTCTCCCGGCATCCGCGTCTATTTCGACGGGGCACCAGGGGCCGTTTCTTGAGCGCCAGTATCATTTGCATCCGTCCGCAGCCCGGACTCGCGGCGACAATCTCGGCCGGGCGCAGCATGGGGCTCGAAATAGTCGGCGAGCCCCTGTTTGCAATTCGGTCGGTGCCCTGGACTGCGCCGGACCCGGCCACCGTCGATGCGCTGCTGATCGGTAGTGCCAATGTCTTCCGCCATGGCGGGCCGCAGCTCGAGAGGCTTCGGGGCATACCGGTCCATGCGGTCGGCAGCACGACGGCAGAGCTGGCCGCGGAGGCCGGCTTCGCAGTCGAGCGGATCGGTTCCGGGGGGCTTCAGTCGCTGATGCAGGCGGAGGGCAGCACTTCTGACAGCGGGCGGCGCTACCTGCGACTATCGGGCGCGGAGCGCGTTGCGCTGGACGTGCCCGCCGGTTCAGTCATCGAAGAACGCATCGTCTATGAGGCCGTGCCGCTCGCCATTTCACCGGGTTTCGAACGGCGGCTCCGCGCGGGCGGGATCGTGCTGCTGCATTCGGCGGCGGCCGCGCGGCATTTTGCCGGCGAGTGCAACCGGCTGTGCATACCGCGGGAGGCGCTTTCGTTGGCCGCACTCGGACCGCGCATAACCGACGGGCTCGCGGCGGGTTGGCGCGCGGTGCGCCATGCCAATGTGCCGACCGATGCTGCATTGCTGGCCTTGGCCGGGGACATGTGCCAAGACCGTTGAAACATTCGCCCCTATACGTAAAATCGGCGTGTAGCATCTGGGGCATGGGTTGCAGAACAGGAATTGATGGAACGATATCCAAGTCAGGTCAGCCGGAAGACTACGCCGTTGCGCACAATCCTGTGGGCGACGGGCGGCGCGTTTCTGCTGGGCGCATCGTTGGTGGGCTATATAGCTTACAAGATGGACGGGAATTGGGACAAGGTCATCAAGACCGAACAGGATAGCCAGATTGCTACCGTGGCCGGCGATGCGCCGGAAGTGCCCGGTCCCACCCCCAGCCCAACCGAAACGGCGGCGCAGGCCGAAGCGGCAGAGGAAGCTGTCGAGCGCGTTGCCGAGCAGCAGGGCGGGCTGAATCAACGGCTCGCCGCCGCGGAACAGCGGCTCGCCCAGCTCGACCTGCAAACGCAGGCGGCGACCGGCAATGCGGCCCGCGCAGAAGGCTTGCTGATCGCCTTTGCCACCCGCCGGACGATGGAACGGGGGGCTGAACTCGGTTACCTGGCGGACCAGTTGCGGATCCGTTTCAGCGACGCGCTGCCCAATGCGGTCAACACCGTGATCGAGACCTCGCGCAATCCTGTTACGCTCGACCAATTGCTTGCAAGGCTGGAAGGGCTGGGGCCGGAATTGTCCGATTCGACCGAGGAACCATCGTTCGACCGGTTCCGCCGCGAATTGAGCGAATTGTTCATCATCCGCCGCGAATCCTCGCCGTCGCCGCAACCGGAACGGCGGCTGGAACGGGCACGGTATTTCCTCGAAAGCGGGCGGGTCAGCGCGGCGATCGAAGAAGTGAAGAAGCTGCCCGGCGCTTCGCGTGCTTCCGCCTGGATCAAGGATGCCGAACGGTATGCGGCCGCCCAGCAGGCGCTCGACCTGATTGAAACCTCGGCCGTGCTCGAACCTCGCCGCCTGCGCGACGGCGACGGCAATCTGGTGCAGCAGGCCAGCCCGGTCGAGGCCGGCGCCTGAGAGTCAGGCTTTCAGGAGTTCGGGCATATCCCCGGTCACGCCGCGGGCTTCGTCCATAAACCAGGTCTTGAGCGCAGGCGTGCGCTGGATGCCCGCCATGCCGAGCCGCCGGATTGCGGAGGCGGTGCGTCCCGGAATTCCGAATATGCGGGTCAGCCCATCGGTAGCCAGGGCAACGGTGAAGGCATCGAGTCCGCGCCATCTCTCGTACCGCGCGAGCAATTGTGCGTCGCCCGGTTCAAGGCCCAGGCGCATCCCTTCGGCCAGCACTTCCGCCAGCGCGCCGACATCGCGGAGGCCCAGATTCAGGCCCTGTCCGGCAATCGGGTGAATTCCATGCGCCGCATCGCCCACCAGCGCGAGCCGCGGTGCGGTGATCTTTGCCGTGTGGTGGAAGCCCAGTGGATAGGATGATCGCGGCGCAACCCCGGTAATCTCCCCGAAGATGCTGCCCATGCGCTTTTCGACTTCGGCCAGGAATGCCCGGTCGGACAATTTCAAGACTCCGGCAGCATCCTTTTCCGCCACGGTCCACACCAGCGCGCTGCGATGCGTGCCGTCGGGATTGTCCAGCATCGGCAGCAGCGCAAAGGGTCCGGCGGCGTAGAAGATTTCCCACGCCACATGGTCGTGCGGCAATTCATGCGTAAGGCCCGCGATGATCGCGCGGTGCCTATAGTCCCATTTGGCCAGCACCAGCCCCGCCTCGTCGCGGGTGGGGGAACTGCGACCTTCTGCTGCGATCATCAGACTGGCGGACAGTTCCTGTCCGTCGCCCAGTTTGGCCGATACGCCATATTCGCCGCGCTGGCGGGCGGTAATCTCGGCCCGCGAATGCCAGGAAATCAGCGGTTCTTCCGCCGCCGCTTCGAACAGGGCGAGCCGCAGTTCGCGATTGGCGAACATCCGGCCGAGCGACCCTTCGTGCGGTTCGGGCGTGAAGTCGAGCCGGCCCGGGCGCAGCTGATCGGACACCGCGATGCTGGAAATCGGGCTGCTATGCGGCTCCAGTCGTTCCCCCAGACCGATGTTGCAAAACAGGTTCCAGCTGGCGGTGGAAATGGCCGAGGCGCGCCAGTCAAAGCCTTCTGCCGTCAACTCTGCCGGATCGGCGCGGTCGACCACGTGGCTGGTCATGCCCTTCCGGGCCGCGGCAAGGGCCAGAGTCATCCCGACCAGTCCGCCGCCCAGGATGAGTAAATCGCGCTTCGGGGTTGTGGACTGCATGACCTGCCTTTTTTGCTTGCTGCTGCGACTCTACTTGGCCATCGGCGCTCTGTCGTGCAAGGACAATGGCCGTGATTTCAGCTTTCCGACCCCTGATTTTGGCCCGTGCGGCGCTGGTGCTGCTGTTTGCGGTGGCGGCGGTGTTGCTGGGGCCCCATCCAGCGCAGGCGCAAAGCAACAATATCACCGCAGAGCTGGTGGCCGGGGGGCCGGTGGTGCCGGGCCAGCCCGTGACCCTGGCCATCCATTTCACGCCCGCGCCCGGCTGGCACGGTTACTGGAAGAACCCGGGCGATGCGGGTTACGGGATGCAGCTCGAATGGCAATTGCCTGCTGGCTGGGAAGCGGGTGAACCGCAGTATCCCGTGCCCCACCAGTTGCTGATCAGCGGGCTGATGAATCATGTCTACAAAGGACCCTATGCGGTTCTGGTTCCAGTCACCGCGCCGCCGGGCGCCGTTGCCGGACAGGACGTGCCGGTCCGCGTCGCCGCGCAGTGGCTGGCCTGTACCGATGTGATCTGCGTTCCGGAAAAGGCGGCCCTGCAGACCACCATTCCCGCAGCCGCCAATGCGCCCGATGAACGCTTCAACCAATGGACGGCGGCGATCCCGCCGGAAATCGACCGGACGGGTTCGTTCGAAATCACTGGCGAGTTCCTGCGGCTGGCAATCCCGCTTCCCGCATCGCTCGAACTGCCCGATCCGCATATCTATCTGGCGGACAAGGACCTGGTTGCCTATGCCGCGCCGCAGCGTTTGAGCCGCCGGGGCGATCTGTTGATCGCGGAGATTCCACTGGCCCTGCTCGGCGCGGTGCCAGACCAGATTAGCGGAATATTGGCGTTCCAGGACGGGGAGGGCGTACGCTTTACCGCGCAGGGCGGGGCAGTTCCCGCCAAGGGAACGATGTTGGCACTGCCGGGGATGGACAGTCCGCCGCTGGCTATTCTGTTGCTGGGCGCGCTGGCGGGCGGGTTGCTCCTGAATATCATGCCCTGCGTATTTCCGATCCTCAGCCTCAAGGCGCTCAGTCTGGCGCGCGCGGGGGAAAGCCAGCGAGAGGCGCGGTCCGAAGGGCTGGCCTATACGGCGGGCGTAATTCTCGCCAGCGTCGCGCTCGGCGGATTGCTGCTGGTCCTGCGCGCGGCGGGGGAGCAGGTGGGCTGGGCATTCCAGTTGCAGGAACCGGGCGTTGTTGTGGCGCTGGCGGTGCTGGCTGCGGCGATCACCGCCAACCTTGCCGGGCTGTTCCGACTGCCATCCTTTTCGATCACCCGCAGCGGGGAACCGGCCAGCGCGTTTGCCACCGGATTGCTGGCTGCCGTGGTCGCGACGCCGTGCACCGGCCCGTTCATGGCGGCTGCAATGGGCGCAGCGTTGCTGCTGCCCGCGGTGCAGGCACTGGTGCTGTTCGCCGCACTGGGCCTTGGGTTGGCGCTGCCATTCCTGTTGATCGGTTTCATCCCCGCATTGCGCCGCCTGCTGCCACGGCCGGGAGCCTGGATGGAGAGTTTCCGTAAATTCATGGCTGTTCCGATGGGACTGACAGCGCTGGCGCTGCTCTGGCTGGTGTGGCGGCTGGGCGGCGAGGTGTTCGCTGTCCTCACCTTGGCTCTGGCCTGCGCCCTGATCGCTGCCTTCGTCATTTACGGCAAGGAACGCCGCCGGAAGCCGGCACTGCGTCTTGCCGGTTTCGCGGCGGTTGCAGCGGGGGCTGTGCTGGTATTCGGCCTGACGCGCAGTTTCGAGGCCCCATCGCACTCGGCAGAGGCCAGCATCCTGGGCCCGGTGAATTTCAGCGAGGCCAATCTCGCCAGCGCCCGTGCGAAGGGCAAACCGGTATTTCTGTGGTTCACCGCCGATTGGTGTGTAACCTGCAAGGTCAATGAAAGCGTCGCGATCGAGCGCGAAGCAACCCGCGCGGCGTTCGATCGGGCCGGGGTGATTGCAATCAAGGGTGACTGGACACGGCGCGATCCGGAAATCAGCGCCTTCCTGACCAAACAGGGCATTGCCGGAATTCCGCTGTATATCTGGTATGCCCCTGGCGGCGAGGCTCAGCAACTGGATCAGGTGCTTACCCCCGATACGTTGGTGGACCTAGCGTCCGGTCCCATCCAGCCATCTGATAACTGATCCGGTCAGTCCGCGCGGTAAACCCGGACCCAATCGACATACATCGCGATCTCGCCCTGCTTGACCAGTTCGACGGTCGATGCCGGTAGGCCGTTATAGGGCGTTTCGATGCCATTAGTCTTGAAGGGATAGGCGCCGCCCAGCGCGAAATTCAGGATGACATGCTTCGGATTGTCGAAGCTCCATTTGCCGTAATGTTCCGCCATGACGCGGGTTGCGCGATAGGTCAGCCGGCCGTCCACTTTGAACAGCACTTCATCCGGGGTCCATTCTGCGGAATATTCATGCCATTGGGTAACGTCGGTTTCCGGCGGGAAAAAGTACTTGTTGACCAGTGGAGTCTCGCCGGAATAGCCCTCTCCATGCAGGGCCACCCCGGTCCAGTCGGCTTCCCCGACATATTCCATGATGTCGATCTCGCCGGTGTTCGGCCAGCGCCCGTTGCCGAGCAACCAGAACGCCGGCCAGACTCCGGCCGCATCGGGCATCTTGATCCGCGCAGTGGCCCGGCCGTAGGTGAAGTCGAACTTGCCGCGTGTGTCTATGCGGCCCGAAACGAAGTCCGTCTTGCGGCCATCGGGCACCGTGAACCCCTTGCGGTAGTTGGGCTGCAGCACCAGCACCCCGCCATCGGCCCCCTCGACCGCGCCGTCGGGCAGAAAGCGGATCGTCTCCGGCGAATCGATATAGGCTTGCTGTTCGTTATTTACCCAGAAGTCGGGGCCAATCACGTTCCACTTCTGGCGGTCGAGTTCGCCGTCGTTGAATTCATCCGCGAACAGCAGGGTTTGCTCTGTCGAATTCTCTGGCGCAGGGGACGCCCAAGCCGTCGCAGAGTGCTGGCAGGCCGAAATCGTCAAACCCACGGCGAGCAGGCTGATGCTTCTGGCGAAATTCATGGTCAGACATCCTTCTGTAGAGCACATATTCCAGCGACTGCCGGACGCCGGGCATAGGTTCCGAAGCGGCCGATCATTTCCATGCGGGCGGGCACGTACTATCGGTTGCAGCTGCGTCAATGCGGACGGCCAGCAGCGTGAACGCCAGCCCCTCGTTTCCTTCCACACGGAAAGCGTTTCCGACGGTCTCGAGCTCGGCCGCGTTATCTGCGAAGCATCGGAGCGGAATGACCAGACTGCCGACCGAGCCGGTGGGTGCCGCCGCCAGCCAGTTTGCCAGCGAAACCGCACGGTCGCCGAATACCAGCGCAGTCGTGCCGGTCCCTTTCGCGTCGATCCGCCAATCGATTCTGAGCGCCGCCCCATCGTCGAACTGGCTGCGCAGATTGGCCGGTGGACCTTCGATGCTGACCGAACCGGCGCCCTTGAAGACAAAGGCCTTGCCGTCTTCCTGTGCGTTTACATCGACCGACTTCACGGTGACCTCGCCCGCAGGACTGACTGCAGAACTGGCTTCGACGGGACGTTTGCCGCCGGTATCGGTGACCGACAGGGTCCAGGGCGGGGCAGCGCGGCCGGCAGCGAAATAGTTCTCGACATTCATTGCCTTGGCCAGATCAATCCCGGGATCTTCGGACAGGACGCCTACTTCTCCGGGTTTGGCATAAGTCAGGCCGTAGCCGCGATCGAACAGGGGTTCATCGATGGGATAGCTGGCATCGGACGGCCAGCGGAAGGGCAGCTTGCCGGTGAAATCATAGGCTGGCTCGCCGGATTTCGGAGCGACCAGCACATCTGCCAGACCTTGACCCTGCGTGCCCGGCAACCATGCGGCGACAAAGGCCTCGGAGGCGTTGATTTCCGGGCTGGTGAACATCGGACGTCCCGACAGGAATACCGAAACGACCGGGATGCCCTGTGCTTTCAGTCGCTTGATCAGGGCGAGGTCCTGCGCGCCGGAAGGCTGGTAATCCAGTGTCGGTACGTCGCCCTGAAATTCCGCGTAGGGCCGCTCGCCAAACACCACGATCGCGACGTCCGGCCTTGCAGTGAACTGCCCGTCCGGAGCCAATTGGGCTGTGCCGCCGGCAGCGCGGACCGCGTCAGACAGACCCTGCCAGATGGTCCGGCCGTTCTTGAAATCGTCCGCCGTGACATCGGTACCTTGCCAGCTGATGGTCCAGCCACCGGACTGGATCGCGATATTGTCCGCAGCCGGGCCGGTTACCAGGACGTTGGCACCGGCACGGATCGGCAGAATTCCGCCGTTGTTCTTAAGCATCACCAGCGACTTGCGAACCGCTTCCCGCGCCAGCGCGAGGTGATCGGGCGCGCCGATCGCGGCGTAATTGCTGCGATCCTGCATGGGATTGTCGAGCAGGTCGAGCTTCAGCTTTACCCGAAGGATGCGGCGGACTGCATCGTCCAGACGCTCCCGGGGTATCGTGCCGTCACGAGCCTGCCTGAGTGTCGTTTCGTAGAGACCTTTCCAGCTGTCCGGGGCCATGAACATATCGAGCCCGGCGTTGATCGACTGCGCACAGTCGGTGACGCTGCAGGCGGCGACCTGGCCGTGGCCATTCCAGTCGCCCACCACAAAGCCCTGAAAGCCCATCCGGTCTTTCAGCACATCGGTCAGCAGGGATTTGTTGCCGTGATGCTTGATGCCGTTCCAGCTGGAAAAACTGGCCATAACGGTCAACGCGCCGGCGTTGATTGCGGGGGGATATCCGGCAGCGTGGACGGCAACCAGTTCGGATTCGTCAATCACGGCATCGCCCTGATCCTTGCCGCCAAGGGTGCCGCCGTCCGCCAGAAAATGCTTTGCGGTCGCGGCAACCTTCCCCTTCTGCAGCGGCGCGCCCGGCTCCAGCGTTCCCTGGAGGCCGAGCACCATTGCGGACGCGTATTCCGCCACGATCGAGGGGTCGGACGAATAGCCTTCGTAGGTCCGACCCCAGCGCGGGTCCTGCGGGACGGCCAGCGTCGGAGCGAACGTCCATTCGATACCGCTACCGGCAACCTCGGCAGCGGTTGCTGCGCCGATCCGGCGGATCATCTCGGGATCGCGGGCGGCCCCAAGGCCGATGTTATGCGGAAAGATCGTCGCGTCGGGAATATTGTTGTGTCCGTGGACGGCATCCACGCCGAAAATGATCGGGATCGCGATACCGTTCGTAGCAGGGCGTAGCGATGCGGTGCGAAATTCACGGACCATGCGGTCCCAATCGGCCACCGTCCCGCGCTCGTTGTCATAGGGGCCGCTGTTACCGCCCGCCAGGATCGATCCGAGTTGATAGGTGTGCAGATCTTCGGGTGTGATGGTGCTGATGTCGGCCTGAATCAGCTGACCTACCTTCTGTTCGACGGTCATGCGCGACAGCAGATCGGTGATCCGGCTTTCAGTGGCATCGCTGGTAATGGCGGCGGGGCTGCTGGCTGCGGGCCAGTTCGCGGGATCCGCCACCGCACCGAGAGGGCTCTCGCCGCTTACGCTCGAAGTGCACGATGCGAGCAAGATCGCGCACGTGATTGTGAAGAATTTACCCTGCATACCACTCCCTAGTCTGGTCGTTTGTGAACGTTCCCAGAAATGTTCTACACACCGGTTTGGCAAAAGCAAGCAACTAAGGCCCGATCTTCCGGGTCGGCTGCCGACAGCTCTGCGCCGCAGCCGGTAACGGCTCCGTCAGTGGAAAAAACTATTGGTTTGCTGCGACGGCCCGGCGCGTGCCCTGCCGTTCGCGGGGTGGAGCAGTGGAGTCACGCTCGATCAATTTGGCGGCCACGGTTGTCGGGCCTTCGGGCAAGTCCTGTCCCCGCTGCGCGGCCACAATCAATTCCACCGCCAGCGCGGTGGTTTCGGCAATGGGTTGGTCGATAGCGGTGAGCGCCGGGCTGGTGAACAAGGTCATCGGGGTGTTGTCGAAGCTGATGACAGACAGATCCTGCGGTACTTCGAGACCCAACTCGCGGGCGACATCGACCGTTGCTTTCGTCATGTGGTCGCTGCTGGCGATGATTGCGGTGGGCCTTGGATCGAGCGCCAGCAATTGCCGGGCTGCGACCAGTCCGGAATCGTAGGTAAAGTCACCTTGGGCACACAGGCCGTCGACCGGCAGATCGGCTTCCTGCATTTCGGCTTCCCAGCCAGCCGCGCGCCACTCGCTCAGCTTGTAATCGGCCGCGCCCTTGATGAATCCGATGCGCTGATGCCCCAGGTCCAGCAGATGACGGGTGGCGGTACGAGCAGCGCCTTCATCGCCCATTATCAGTGCAATTCCGCCGCTCCCCCCCGTCGAGCCGATTTGCGCAAAAGGTATCTTCTCGCGCAGAAGCAGCTCGGTAATCTGGGGGTTGTCGGAATGGGGCGGGGTCAGGATCACGCCGTCCGGTTGCAGTGCGGCGATACAGCCTTGCAATTCCCGTTCGACATGGTCCGAATGGGTATCGACGAGTTCGAAAATCAGCCGGTAACCGTGCTTGGCGCATTCGAGCATTCCGCCCATCAGCATCTGGTCGACCCAGTCGGTGCCTTCCCGGGCGCGCCAATCGGCAATAGTGCGTTCGCGGTCGTTGAGGGCGAGGATCAGATAGGAATGCGATCCGCTCATGCGCTGGGCGGCGATGGACGGGACATAGCCCAATTTGTCGATCGACGCCTGAACCCGCTTCTTCATTTCCGGGCGGACATTGATTTCCCGATTGATGACACGGCTCACCGTTTGCAGGGAAACCCCCGCATCAGCAGCAACATGTTTGATCGTGACTGCTTGTCGCCGCCTGGCCATTTAACTAAAATCCTGCAAATCGGTGTCAATAGGTCCGTTAGCGCGCTCTACCCGGCAATGCCAGACGGGCCAGCCGCCGACCAACGCCCGAACGCGCAACGGGCCCTTGCCGAATGACAAGAGCCCGCTCGCGAAACGCCCCCTCGGCGTATTCTCAGAAATCGAAGCGGGCCAGGAACGTATAGCGCCTGTCGTTGCGGAAGGCAGAGCGTGTCAGGCGCGTTCCGTCAAAATCCACCACCTGCGTAGTACGCGTTACTGCGTCGAGCAAATTGACACCCTGCACGCCCAGTTTGATGTTTTCGGTAACCGCATAGAAGATCGAGGCATCGAGTTGCCCGGTAGATTCCTGCCAGATGGGCGAGAACGGGAAGATGTCATCGCGCGGAGTGATCAGGAAATCAGACCGCCAGTTGTAGGCTGCGCGGGCGGCAAACGGACCTTTCTCGAAAAACACCGTTGCGTTGACGGTGTGCTCCGAAACTCCCTGAAGCGGCTGCCGAGACGCAAAGCTGCCGCGGTTACCGATGAGATCGGGATTGGAGAAATCGCCCGCATCGACATAGGTGTAGGTTAGCTGCGTACCAAGCCCGCTCAATATCCCCGGAAGGAAATCGTAAGTCTGCTGGTGAGCGATTTCCACGCCCTTCAGGGTTCCGCCGAGCTCGTTACTAGGTCCGTTCACTTCAACTTCGATGGCGCCATTCGTGGATGGGTAATCCACCGAATTCACGCCGCTACTCACGATCCCCTTAATGTCCTTGACGAACGCTGACACTGTAATGGATCCGACAGTGTCGAAATACCATTCGGCAGAGAGATCATAGTTCCAGGAAGACGTCGCGCGGACATTCCGGTTACCCGTGAACAGCTGGAACAGCGGACCCGTTTCGAGTGTGCCATCATCAGCCAGATCAGCAGTATTGTCGCCAATCGTGCCGCCAGCGCGGAACAGCGCCAGATCAGGGCGCGAAATGCCCTTCGAGACAGCGAAGCGGAACAACAAGCCTCCGCCCACGTCGAGCTTGGCATTGAAGCTTGGCAGCCAGTGATCGAAGGTAATATCTCGATCATCGACGATAACCTCGCCGGTATGCGCGGCAGCAAACTCAGCCTTTCGGCCTGCGGAAAGCTGGCAGAAATCCAGGCCTGGCGCGCCGCCGGGTGCGTTGTCGCAAACGGACTGGATTTCCGCCACCTGAACAATGCCGTCGCCATTGCCGCCGGCCAGTGGATTGTCGAACCGTTCAGGATCGGGCAGCGTGATCAAGCCGCCGCTTTCGACAGTCGTGTGGACGTAGCGCACACCGAAATTCCCGGTGAGTTCCATGCCACTGCCGAACATGGTGCCGAAATCGACACGCGCATAGCCTGCCTTGGTTTTCTCGTTCACATCCGAAATCTCGGCGGTGCAGAAGGGATCACACGGCGTTCCGTCAGCATTCAAGCGGTCGGTAATCGGCTCCCATGCCTCACCCAGGCGATCCGGGAAGGAGAAACGGGTGATTGCCGCACCCTGCGCGGCAGTTGTGCCATCGAGATATTCGCCGATGAAATCGTCGCCGCCAAAGAAGAAGCCACCGCCTATCTCATTCGGATTGGGCGCATTGCCGCGCTGGAATCCGTCTGCGAAGGGATTACGGACTTTCGTCGCATCCGGGAAGTCTCCCGGATAAGCGCCCCCGCAACCGTAGGCCTGAGGATCGGAACAGTTCCAGTTGTTGTTGCGGCCGGTCCAAGGGGCGCCAAGCGTACCCCAGTTGCCGAAGTTGGTGTCGCGAGTCACGCGGTTGCGTTCTGCCCAGCGGGTACCGAAGCGCGCCTGCTTGAAGAAGCCATCGTCGCTGATGTCATATTCCGCATCGAAACGAACGCTGTCGAGTTCACCTTCGTTGCGCGCCTGGCTGTCCAGCAGGAACCAGAAGTAAGTGTATGCCGGATCAGCGAACAGGTTCGATGGCCCGCCTTGCGGGGTGATGAACTCGACCTGCGGCGTCTTGCCGGTGTTGTCGATCCGCAAGTCGGAGAAAGTATTCATCGTCCCGATGATCGCATCCTGGCGCAAGGTGGAGCCGATATGCTGCAATTCGAAATTGAAGCGAAGACGATCAGTCGCTTCGAATTTTGCATCGAAGGAAAAATCTTCGGTGGTTGCTGCGGTCTCGCGCTGGAAACGCAGGAGTTCGGTCGGCAGGCCGCCCCAGGGGGAGAAGCCCGAATCGCCGCCGGTCTGGGTCAGTGTCCCGGTCTGGAAAATACCGTTTTCGTCAAACGTCCACGTGCTGCCGTCGGCTTCTACAGGAAAACCGGCATCATTGTTGACCAGCGCCAGAATGGCGTGTTCATCGGTGAAGAAATTGGTTTCGGAGCGAAGGTACTCGGCTGTGACAACCAGCCGCCCGTCTCCACTTTCGAACTGCGCGACTGCCGAGAATGCCTCGCGGTCACGCTCAAGCTCGGTGGTGCGGACACCGGCACCTTTGGGAACGACGACCGTCCCCGCAGGTGGGAAATTCGTTTCGTCGAAGAGCGGGGCACCGCCGAACGGGTTCTGCGGACGGATACACGTCGTGTCGAGCGAAGCTTCACGATAGCACGGGTCGGTCAGCTGCGAGGCATCGGTGCGGCTGATCAGTTCGGACTTTGCATAACCGAGCTGGAAGCCGAACCTGCTACCGCCAGGCGTGTCAAAGGTGTTCGAAACGGTTGCAGAGAACCCGGGCGACCATTCCTTCGCCAGATCGCCGTAATTGCCTTCGATGGTACCGGCAACGTGGAAACCCGGATTGTCGAGCGGCTTGCGGGTGACGAGGTTGACCGTGCCGGCGATGCCGCCGTCGATCATGTCAGCGGTAACGTTCTTGAAGACTTCGACACGTCCGAGAAGCTCGGGTGAGACGTCGTTGAACGAAAGTACGGTGCCGCCGGTGGCAGAGAAAATATCGCGGCCGTTGAGTTCGGACCGGACAAAGGGAAGGCCGCGAATGATCACGCCGGTGCCTTCAACCGAGAAACGATCGGGGTCGGTGGTCTTTTCGAAACGGCCGATATTGACGCCGGGAACGCGCTGCAGCGCCTCCGCGACAGAACGGTCAGGCAGCGCCCCGATATCTTCGGCGGAAATCACATCCACGAAGGTATCGGCGTTGCGCTTGATGTCCTGCGCGTTTCCGAGAGAGGCGCGGAATCCGCTGACGACGATGACATTCTCGTCATCGATTTCGGCGGCTTCTTCCGTGGGCTCTTCCGGAGTCGTTTCCTGAGCCATTGCGGCCGAGCTCAGGCCCATGCAAAGCGCCAGGCTGGAAACTGCGCCAAGGGCAATTCCGCGATTCGAAACCGGACGAACCCAACCAAAACTATTGTGAACCAACGAATCTCTCCCTCTTGCCGGGAGATGTTACCTCCCCCGTTTGGCCATGTGGTAATCAAAAATGTGATCGTTCACAAGTGGAAAATGAACGTTCACAATTTGATTGCCGCGCGATCGGTGCTAGTGCGCCCGCTGACGGTCGGTATCCACCAAACACCAGCTTGGATAATTCTATGGCAATCGAGAAAATCATCATCGTAGGCGGCGGAACGGCGGGCTGGATGGCGGCAGCAGCGCTTTCGCGGCTAATCGCCGGACGCAAGGTGGCGATTACACTGGTCGAATCGGAGGCCATCGGAACGGTCGGAGTGGGTGAAGCCACGATCCCGCCGTTTGTCGAATTCAACCAGTTGCTCGAAGTCGAAGAACGCGAAATGCTCGCCGCCTCGCAAGGCACGTTCAAGCTGGGCATTCAGTTCGTGAACTGGGGCAAACAAGGCGATAGCTACATCCATCCGTTCGGCGCCTATGGCTACCAGATGGGCGGGGTGTCGTTCCATCATGTCTGGCACCGGATCAAAGCAGCCGGCGACAAACGCCCGATCCAGGTCTTCAATGTCGAGACCATGGCTGCCCATTTCGGCAAATTCTCACGCAGTGCGGATTTCAAGCGGGATGATCTTCCCCCGGTCAATTACGCCTATCACATCGATGCGGGACGTTACGCCGCATTCCTGCGCAAATATGCCGAGACCCGCGGCGTTGTTCGCCAGGAAGGCAAGGTAGATGATGTGGCGCTGGATGGTGAAACGGGTTTCGTGAAATCGTTGACGCTGGAAAGCGGCGCGAAAATCGAAGGCGACCTGTTCATCGATTGCTCCGGCTTTCGCGGGCTGCTCATCGAACAGGCGCTGAAAACCGGGTATGAGGATTGGACTCACTGGCTGCCGTGCAACCGGGCGGTGGCGATGCCGTGCAACCGCGAGGATGGCAGTCCGCCGCTGCCGTACACGCGCGCGACCGCACATTCGGCCGGTTGGCAATGGCAGGTTCCGCTGCAACATCGCAACGGCAACGGGCACGTCTATTCCAGCGAGCATATGAGCGATGACGAGGCGCATGACATCCTCGTTCGCGGCCTTGCGGGTAAGCCGACTGCAGATCCGAACTTTCTGCGCTTCGTTACCGGGCGGCGGAAGAAATTCTGGAACGGAAACGTCGTGGCGCTGGGACTGGCTGCGGGATTCATGGAGCCGCTGGAATCAACCTCGATCCATCTCGTCAATTCGGGCATCAACAAGCTGCTGGCCGTGCTTTCGCTCGATGGGGTCGACCAGACCCAGGCCGATGTGTTCAACCGGCTGACGGTCAAGGAATACGAACGGATCCGCGATTTCCTGATCCTGCATTATCACGCCACCACGCGCGACGACAGCGA
>NZ_JAXMJI010000044.1:0-32791 GCF_034376665.1 Allopontixanthobacter sp.
TGTCCTGTCGGTGCTGAAGAACCTGCCGGTAGAGGGTGAAAGCTTCACCGATCAGGGCTGGCGCTTCGAAGTGGTCGACATGGACCGCCGCAAGATCGACAAGCTGTTGGTCAGCCGGGCCGGCACTGCGCCGATGTCGCCCGAGCCTGCTCCCCCCGAAAGCTAAGCCGGCTTAGCCGATCAGCCCGGGATTATCGCCTGGGTAACCTGACCGTCCCCTTCCGGAGCGGCGATGATATCGCGCGTTACCCGGCCCTTGGCCACAGTGTTGGTTCCGGCATCGCCAACCGACGACCGGATCCCCGGATCGGCCGTACCCGCGCGTTCGATGGCGGAGCTTTCCACGCTGCTGCGCGGTGCCGGGCCGCCGAACAGCGCATCCAAAGCTTGCGCCGAAGCCGTGCCTTCGGTCGGGCGCGGCGCGCCGGGGGCGGGCGGAACCAGGTTGAAATCGGGCGGCACCACCAGCGGGGCCTGCCGCTGCACGGCGAATTCGTCGGGCCGGTCGCGGCCGAGAATGCCGCCATTGCCGCCGCATGCCGACAGCATGGCGCAGCCGGCGCCCAGGAGGATCAGTGTATGTGTCTTGACCATATCAACTCTCCGCGGCGTCTGGTGCCGCTTCATTGGTGTTCTTGTCGTCCTTATCGCGGAGGAAAAAGGAACGGGCAAGCAGGATGACGACGCCGATGGTGATACAGGCATCGGCAATATTGAAAATCAGGAAGGGCCGGAATGTGCCGAAATGCAGATCGGCATAGTCGATGACATAGCCCAGATCATACCGGTCCTTGATATTGCCCAGCGCGCCGCCGAGGATCAGCGAGAGGCCAATGATGTCGCCCAGCAGCTTTTCGCGCAGCATCCAGAGGATCACCACCAGTGCAATCACGGCGGTCACCCCGACCAGCACCCAGCGCGCCTCCATGGACGTCGCTTCGAACATGCCGAGCGACACCCCGAAATTCTGGGTGAACCGCAGGTCGAAAAACGGCAGCAGTTCCTTGTAATCCCCAATCCGGTCAATCCCGAGCGGGCCGACCACCAGCCATTTGACATATTGGTCGGCGGCAAAGATCGCCACGGCGAGGAACAGGCCGATCAGGCGGTTGCGCATCACCGGGTTCATGCTGCTGCATCCATCCGCGAAACGGCATCATCGCAGCGCGCGCACAGATCGCCGTCTTCCGTCACTTCGGGAAGGAGCCGCCAGCAGCGGCCGCATTTGTAATTGTCGGTGCGGGTCACGGTCACGTCTGCTCCTTGGCGCCGCGTTACTGACGCGGTGATGAACAATTCCGCGAGGTCCGCCTCGGAGAAACCGTCCGGCACCGCATCCTCCGGCACCGTCACCGCTGCTTCAAGTCCGGAACGGATGATCTTCTCGCGGCGGAGCGGTTCGATCGCCTCCATCGCGGTTTCGCGCAGAGCGCGCAACGCATCCCAGCGGGGTTCGTCCGCCGAAACCGCGGGAATTTCCGGCCATTCGAGCAGATGCACGCTTCCACCATCGGGAAACCGCGTTCCCCAGACTTCCTCGGAAGTAAACACCAGCACCGGCGCGGCGTAGCGGACGAGTGCGTGGAACAGGATGTCCATCACCGTCCGGTTGGCGCGGCGCTTCACGCTGTCCGCCGCATCGCAATAGAGGCTGTCCTTTCGGATATCGAAGTAGAAGGCCGACAAATCCTCGTTGCAGAAATCGGTCAGTGTGCGGACATACAAGTTGAAGTCGAAGTCATCGACCGCCTTGCGCAGGGTCGCATCTACTTCGCCCAGCAGCGCCAGGATATACCGCTCCAGCTCCGGCATCTGCTCCACCGGCAGCGCCTCGTCCTCGGAATAGGCCTCCAGCGCGCCGAGCAGATAGCGGAAGGTGTTGCGCAGTTTGCGGTAGGTGTCGCCCACGCCTTTCAGGATTTCATCCCCGATCCGGTGATCCTCGGTGTAATCGACACTGAGAGCCCACAGCCGGATGATATCCGCGCCGTACTGCTCCATCACCTTCAGCGGATCGACCGTATTGCCGAGGCTCTTGGGCATTTTCATGCCCTTGGGGTCCATCGTGAAACCGTGGGTCAGCACCGCCTTGTAGGGCGCGCGGCCGCGCGTGCCGCAGCTTTCGAGGAGCGAGGATTGGAACCAGCCGCGATGCTGGTCGCTGCCTTCCAGATACAGATCGGCGGGGGACTGCAATTCCGGCCATTCGTCAGATTCGAGCACGAAGGCATGGGTGCAGCCGCTGTCGAACCACACGTCGAGAATGTCGGCGACCATTTCGTAATCGCCGGGATCGCGATCCGGCCCGAGGAATTCCGCCGCGCGGGCTTCCTCCCATGCGTCGACACCCTCGGCACTGACCGCCGCGACAATGCGCGCGTTGACCTCGGCATCGACGAGCAGTTGCCCGCTGGTCCGGTGGACGAACAGCGCAATCGGCACACCCCAGGCGCGCTGGCGGCTGATCAGCCAGTCGGGGCGGCCCTCGACCATTGAACGCAGCCGGTTGCGGCCCTTTTCGGGCACGAAGCGGGTTTCGGTGATGGCGTTTAGAGCCAGTTCACGAAGGCTGGGCGATCCCGCCGTTGCCTCCTCATCGATGGTGTCGTCACCGCCCTCGTTTTCCCAGCGCTGCTCGGCTGGCGAAATCGCCGGGAGGTGCGCCAAGGGGCGATCCATGCCGATGAACCATTGCGGCGTGCAGCGATAGATCAGCTTGGCCTTGCTGCGCCAGGAATGGGGGTAGCTGTGCTTGTAATCGGCACTCGCCGAGAGCAACGCGCCCGCTTCGCGCAGATCGGAACAGATCGGCCCGTCCGGCGCGTTGAAGGGTTTGTTGATGACACTCCGCCGCCGCTCGTCCGCGCCGCCGAGCCACAGCCAGTCGTCACGGTAGCGCCCGTCGCGCATAACGGCGAAAACCGGCTCGATGCCGTTCGCCTTGCACAGCTCGAAATCATCCTCGCCGTGGTCTGGCGCCATATGGACGAGGCCGGTGCCGCTTTCGGTGGTGACGAAATCGCCGGGCAGGAAGGGGCGGAGGCGTTGGAAGAAGGGCAGTTCTTCGTATGCGTTTTCTTCACCCGCTCCCCCGCGAAGGCGGGGGCCCAGATCGGTATTTTCCGACGTTCCGGCTTGCGGCACTGGGTCCCCGCCTTCGCGGGGAAGCAGGGAATTTGCCATCGGGTGGCGCGCGAATGTTCCGGCGAGTTCGGAGCCTTTGTAACGACCGCTTTTGACGCCCAATGCATCGAATATCTCAGCACTTGGCTGGACTGCGCCCTTGATCTCGACCTTAGAGAGTGCCGCGTTTAGTCGTGCCTTAAATTGTTCGATCAGTTCCTGCGCGATTAGAATGCGGGTGTAATCGTCAGGAAGGCCAGCAGCTTCCGCCGCCTCAGCGGTTGCCACCTTCCCGGATTGGGGCGAGGCACCTGCCTCGGCACCCGCCTCGTACACGATGTCGAGCAGTCGATACTCAACCTCCGGCCCATAGGCCAAAGCCTGGTTCACCGGGATCGTCCACGGCGTCGTCGTCCAGATCACCGCATAGGCGCCAACCAGTTCCGCAATCGGGCTTTCGACAATCTCGAACGCCACATCGATCTGCGGGCTGTCGGTCAGATCTTCATATTCGACCTCGGCTTCGGCCAGCGCGGTTTCTTCCACCGGGGACCACATCACCGGTTTCGATCCGCGATAGAGCTGGCCGCTCTCGGCGAATTTCATCAGTTCGGCCACGATTGCGCCTTCGGCTTCGGGGCGCATGGTCAGGTAGGGCTTGTCCCACCGGCCGCCGATGCCGAGGCGTTTCAGCTGTTCGCGCTGCACATCGACCCAGCCCTGCGCATAGGCGCGGCATTCGGCGCGGAATTCCTTTGCCGGGACTTCCTTCTTGTCGCGCTTCTTCTTGCGGTAGAGTTCCTCCACCTTCCATTCGATCGGCAGGCCGTGGCAATCCCAACCCGGCACATAGGGTGCGTCCTTGCCCAGCAGCGTCTGCGTGCGGACGACCGTGTCCTTCAGCACATGGTTCAGCGCATGGCCGATATGCATGTCGCCATTGGCATAGGGCGGGCCGTCATGCAGGATGAATTTCTCGCGGCCAGCGCGGGCTTCGCGAAGCTGCTGATACTGATCCGCCGCCTGCCAGCGCGCCAGAATCGCCGGTTCCTTCTGCGGAAGGCCGGCCTTCATCGGGAAATCGGTCTTCGGCAGGAAGACGGTGTCCCGGTAATCTCTCACAGGAGTGTCTTTCTTGTCTGGCGTGTCGGTCATATGGAGGCGGCGCTTAGAAGTTTCCGCGCCTCATCGCAATCCCGCTCCATCTGTTCCAGCAGCGCGTCCAATGAATCGAATTTCGCTTCGGGCCGGATGAAATGGTGGAAGGCTACTTCGATTTCCTGACCATAGAGATCGCCGGAAAAATCGAAGAAATGCGGCTCGAGCAATTCCTTGGCCGGGCTGAATTGCGGGCGGATGCCGATATTGGCCGCGCCCTTCAGTTCCTCTCCGGTGCTGAGAATCCTGCCGGTCACCGCGTAGATACCGAATTTGGGGCGCAGGTAGCTTTCCAGCGGCAAATTCGCCGTGGGGTAGCCAATTTCGCGCCCGCGCTTGTCGCCGTGCTGGACGATGCCGCGGATCGCGAAGGGCCGGGTCAGCAGCCGCGCCGCTTCCTGCGGATCGCCTGCCTGCAAGGCCTGGCGGATGCGGCTGGAGGATACCGGCGCGCCGCTATCCATCACCGGGGTGACCGCGCGCGCTTCGATGCCGTGCGCTTTGCCAAGCGATTCGAGCAGGGCGCGGTTGCCGCTGCGGCCCCTGCCGAAGGTGAAATCCTCGCCAGTAACCACACCCGCTGCGCCCAACCGATCATGCAGCAGCCGCCCGACAAAATCCTCTGCCGAGGTGGAGGCAAGTTCAGCATCGAAATGGAACACCAGCATCGCCGTGGCCCCGGCGGCGAGGTAGTGTTCCTGCCGCTGTTCCAGCGTGTTCAGGCGGAACGGCGGCGTGTCCGGTTTGAAGAACCGCACCGGATGCGGATCGAAAGTGGCGACGATCGAAGGGCGGCCTTGTTCGCGCGCCCAGCGGATCGCCTCGCCCGCCACCGCCTGATGGCCGAGGTGGAATCCGTCGAAATTGCCCAGTGCGATCACCGCCCCGCGCAGGGGCTCCGGTAATTCCTCGCGGTGATCGATCCATCTCACGCGGCAGGCACCATGGAAATACGCAGCACGCGCAGCGCATTGAGGCCCATCACCTGGCGGATTTCGTCTTCGCTAAAGCCTTCGTCCATCAACGCCTGCGTCACCTGCACCAACTGCGCCGTGTCGAAACGGACGGTCGTGGCCCCATCATAATCGCTGCCTAGCGCGACGTGGTCGATCCCCACAAGATCGCGGATATGCTTCATCGCGCGGGCGGCGGCGGCGGGCGAAGTGTCGCATACCGCGCCTTCCCAATAGCCGACACCGATCACCCCGCCAGTCTCGGCGACGCCGCGAATCTCCGCATCGGTCAGGTTCCGGTTGACCTTGCAGGTCGCCTGCACCCCGCCATGGCTGGAGACTACAGGACGCCGCGCCATGGCGAGGATATCGGCCACGCAGCGATGGCTGCAATGGGCAATGTCGACGACCATGCCGAGTTCCTCCATGCGCTGGACCGCCTGCCGCCCCTTGGGCGTTAACCCGCCTTTTTTAAGCCCATGCATCGATCCGGCGAGATCATTGTCGAAGAAATGGGTCAGCGACGCCATGGTGAAACCGGCGGCGCGCAGCGTATCAAGCGTGCCGAGATCGTCAGACACCTGATTGAGCCCTTCGATACTGAGCAATCCGCCGACCGGCTTGGATGGCCCCTGCCGCGCCTTCAGCAGCGCATCGATGCCATCGGGCGTGGTGATTTTGGCCAATGCGCCATTCGATGCTGCGGCTGCCCGGTCGAGCTTTGCGCCGTGCCATAGCGAGCGTTCTACCAGCGAAGACCATGTTCGCACCGGCTGCAGCTGGGCGATAACCAGCGGAGAGATATTGTCCGTATCCGCTCCATTGGCGTCGTAATTCTGGCCCTTGGGCGTCTTGGTCACACTGGAAAAAACCTGCAGCGCGACATTGCCCCTTTGCAAACGCGGCAGATCCATATGGCCCTGCGCGCTATCGGACAGCACATCGCGCTGCCACATCAGCGTGTCCGAATGCAAATCGACAATCGTCAGTGTGTCATGCAGCGCCTGCGCATCGGGCCGGATGGCGGGCAGTGGCTGCCCGTCGATCATATTCATGCTCCGCTCGACATATCCGGGGGCGAAACCGAAGAAGCCGATTGCCGCAACGCCGATCAGCGCCAGCAGGGCCAGCCCTATTTTCTTTTTCATCTGGCACGCTCCAGCGTCAGGAAGGAATAGCCAGGCCGTTCACCATCGGCCGGGTGATCTTCGCGGGCGATTTCTTCCCATTCCGGACCCAGCGGCGGCATGAAAGTGTCGCCCTCGAATTCGGCATGAATTTCAGTCAGTTCGACCCGGTGGGCCAGCGGCATGAACACATCGAAGATCGCCGCACCGCCGATCACGGCCACTTCGCCCTCGCCCGCGAATTCCAGCGCTTCCTCCACCGTCCGCGCAACTTCCGCCGCGCCTGAATCCCAGTTTTCGCGGCGGGTCAGCACGATATGCCGCCGCCCCGGCAGCATCCCGGGCAAGCTCTCGAAGGTCTTGCGGCCCATGATCATCGGCTTGTTCATGGTCAGTAATTTGAAGTGCCGGAGGTCGGCGGGCAAATGCCACGGCAGCGTGCCGTCCTTGCCAATCGCGCCGTTCGCGGCACGGGCGTAGATCAGAACGATTGTCTGCTTCATTCGGGAGCGGGTCCAAGCCGTGTGACATGGCCCATCTTGCGCCCCTCGCGCGGCTCGCGCTTGCCATAGAGGTGGAGGTGGGCGGCGGGATCGCTCAGCAGTTCGTGTGCGGTGAGCGCGGCGGGGCCGACGATGTTGGTCATGGTCACTTCGGATGCGAGGCTCGCCGTCGATCCCAGCGGCAGGCCGCAGATCGCGCGGATGTGGTTTTCGAACTGGCTGGTGGCGGCGCCTTCGATCGTCCAATGTCCGGAATTGTGTACCCTGGGTGCCATTTCGTTGAACACCGGCCCGGCGTCCGTGGCGAAGAATTCGCAGGTGAGTACCCCGACATAGCCGAGCGCGTCCGCAATCCTGGCGGCGAGCGCGCGGGCCTGTTCCAGCTGCGCCAGGATCTGCGCGGAAGGCGGCAATGCGGAGCTTGCAAGGATTCCGTGCTCGTGGACATTCTCGGCGCTGTCCCAGAACCGTATTTCGCCGTCCTGGCTGCGGACCAGGATGACCGAGAACTCGGCGCTGAAATGGACCAGACCTTCATAGATCGTCGCCGCGCCCGGCAGGCGGATAGAGTCGGCATCGCGCGCGGAACTGATCCGCCACTGGCCCTTGCCATCATAGCCGTCGGCGCGGGTCTTGAGGATGCCGGGCGCACCGATCCGCTCGATCGCCGCCGCCAGATCTTCCGCCGAATGCACCGGCACATAGGGCGCGGGGCGGCCGCCCAACTCCTCGGCAAAACCCTTTTCGTGGAGGCGGTCCTGCGCGATTTCCAGCGCCCGCGAATGCGGCAACAGCTTGGCCGCCAAGGCCGCGAGGGGGCCGACCGGAACATTCTCGAACTCGAAGGTGACGACATCGCAGGATTCCGCAAAACCGGCGAGCGCCGCCTCGTCGGTCCATGCCGCGCAGGTGAACTCCGCGCTGACGTCCGCTGCCACGCTCTCCCGGTCCGGCGCGTAGATGTGGCAGCGATAGCCGAGTCCGGCTGCCGCAATTGCCAGCATCCGGCCAAGCTGGCCGCCACCGAGGATGCCGATCGTGGCCCCCGGAGCGATCATCGGATTTCCGGCCGGTCCGCCACCGCATCGGTGCGGGCGGCGCGCCAGCTTTTCAGCCGCTCAGCCAAATCTGTGTCGGAAATTCCCAGAATGGCCGCGGCAAGCAGCCCTGCGTTGGCCGCTCCCGCTTCTCCGATCGCCAGGGTGCCGACGGGAATTCCGGCGGGCATCTGCGCAATCGACAGCAGGCTGTCCATGCCCGACAGCGCGTTGGACTGCACCGGCACGCCGAGCACCGGAAGATGCGTCATCGCTGCCACCATCCCGGGCAGATGCGCCGCGCCGCCCGCACCGGCGATGATTACCTTGAAGCCTTCCTTCGCAGCGCCTTTGGCGAAATCCGCCATCCGGTCCGGCGTGCGGTGGGCGGAAACGATGCGCACATCATGCGCGACGCCGAGTTCATCCAGCACGTCAGCGGCGCATTTCATCGTCGGCCAGTCCGACTGGCTGCCCATTATGATCGCGACTTCAGACGTGGTCATGCTCAGCCGTCCTTCAGATAAAAGCGCTCGCCCGGCGTCATCGCGTCATCGAATTCGTAGATGATCGGCTGGCCGGTGGGAATCTCGAGCCCAGTGATGTCGTCGTCCGAAATGCCCGACAAATGTTTCACCAGCGCACGCAGCGAATTGCCGTGGGCGGAGATAATCACCGTCTCCCCGCTGGCCAGCACCGGCAGGATGTCGCTTTGCCAATAGGGCAGCACCCGCTCGATCGTCAGCTTGAGGCTTTCGGTGTCGGGGATGGCGATCCCGGCGTAGCGCGGATCGGCAGACAGATCGTATTTACTGCCAGGCTCCATCGGCGGCGGAGGCACGTCGAAGCTGCGGCGCCAGATATGGACCTGCTCGTCGCCGTGCTTCTCGCGCGTTTCCTGCTTGTCGAGGCCGGTCAGACCGCCGTAGTGCCGTTCGTTCAGCCGCCAGTCCTTGATTTCGGGGATCCACAGCCGGTTCGCTTCGGCCAAGGCCAAGTGCAGGGTGCGAATCGCGCGGGTCTGGACCGAAGTGAACGCCCGCGTCGGCATTACGCCCTTGTCGGCCAGCAACCGGCCTGCGGCCTTGGCTTCGTTAACGCCCAGATCGGTCAGATCCACATCCCACCAGCCGGTGAAGCGGTTTTCCAGATTCCACTGGCTCTGGCCGTGACGGACGAGAATAAGGGTCGGCAAGTCGCGCTCCTGCGTTGGTCAGGCTGGATGGTTAGCTTTCGCCGCCGTCTTTGGAAAGGGCAGCGGGAGCCGAATCACCGGGCACCTCGGCAGTATTTTCCTGCAGCGCGCGGGCCTGCGCTTTCCGGCGGCGCAGATTCTCGCGCAGCTTGGCGGCGAGACGTTCCTGTCTGGTCAGCTTGTGCGGGTCATTTGCCATGGTGACAGGCCGATTGCCGCGATGCGCGCGCCAAGGCAAGCGCCGTTGTTCCGTTTGGTCAGACCGTCCTTGACAACCCCAGGTCCACCAGCCAATAGCGCGCCCCTGCCATGGGCCGCTTTCGCCGCCCATCGGCGGCAATACGTGAAATGGTGTGCTGCTGTAGCTCAGTGGTAGAGCGCATCCTTGGTAAGGCTGAGGTCGAGAGTTCAATTCTCTCCAGCAGCACCATTTCGCGCCGCCACCAGCCAGCAGCCGATATTGCCCGCCGCCAGCAGCGCGATCAGCGCCCAGAAGGTGCCCGTCAGCGCACCGCCGGCCAGACCGATGGGCGAAAACAGCAGATAGATCGCGACCACCAGGCTCCCCAGCAGGATCGCGACAATTCTATCTATCTTGGCAATCCGGACTATGGCCGCGTCGTCATGGCTCTTCGACGTGATCGACGGCAGGATTGAACGAACTGAACACCGCGCCGTGGACGGCCACTCTGCCGGGTGCCCGCTGCGCAAAAGCAGCTTGCCAGTCGGCAGCGTATTAGCCATCTAAATCACCATGGACGACACACCCCCAGCTGTCGCGGGCACCGAGCCCCCGAAACCGCCCTCGAAACCGCTTTCGAGCCAGGACCCGGTACCGCGCCCGGAGGACGCCCCGGGCTTCGGCGATGACACGCTGACGCCCCTCCATCCGAATCACGTCAAAGTGCTGCGCATCGAAATCTCCCTGTTTACCGTGCCATTCGTCATTGGGTCGCTGGTGCTCGAGACTGCGCTGTTGCTGCCGGCGGGATCGTTCATCGTGCCGGTTGTGCTCGCGGCGGCTTTACTGATTATCCGGGTGCCGCTGCGGCGTTATCATGCGCGCGGCTTTGCGATGGGCGCAGACCGGCTGCGGGTGGTGCGCGGTCTGCTGTTCCGTTCGGACACGGTCGTCCCGTTCGGACGGGTGCAGCATATCGACGTCAACCAGGGTCCGCTGGAACGGGCTTACGGGCTGGCGACGCTGACCCTGCATACCGCCGGCAGCCATAACGCTTCGGTCCATCTGCCCGGATTGCTGAACGAGGATGCGCTGTCCATGCGCGAAACCATTCGCGCGCATATCAAGCGCGAGACCGTGTGACACCGGTGATTTCCGAAGCGCCAAATCTGCCGCAAAGGACGAATCCGATGGGCTTCGTTGCCCAGGGCCTGCAGGGGCTGCAGCGCGCCGTCCTGCCGATGATTGCCGTCGCTTACGGAATGAGGGATGAATCGTTCGGCTTGTTCGCCGCGCTCGGTCTGGGGCTGGTGATTGCAGCGGTAGGCGGGGGTCTGGCCTATCTCAACTGGCGGCGGCTGACCTATACCGTGGGCGAGACCGACATTCGGGTCGAGAGCGGCATCCTGTCGCGCGCGGCGCGCTCGGTTCCGTTTGAGCGGATTCAGGATGTCAGCCTGGAACAGACTTTGCTGCCGCGTTTATTCGGGCTGGTCCAGGTCCGGTTCGAAACCGGAGCCGGCGGCAAGGACGAATTGTCGCTGCGATATCTGTCGGAGGAGGAAGGCGAGCGGCTGCGCGATGTCGTCCGCGCGCGCAAGGACGGGGCTGATGCGGAAAACTCTGCGGTGGCTGCAGAATCGGCGGACGCCGAAACGACGGTCGAGGAACCCGCCAGGGTCCTGTTCGCGATGGACCTGCGCCGGTTGCTGACCTTCGGCATGTTCGAGTTTTCGCTTGCGGTCGTCGCGGTGGTCGGCGGCGCCTTGCAGACCTTCGGGGATTTCCTGCCATTCGACATCTGGGAGCTGGAGGAATGGCAAAGGGTATTTGCCGGCCCCTTCGGGCAGCTGGAAAGTCTGGGCCGTACAGCCCGGATCATGGGGGGCATTCTCGGGGTGGTCTCGCTGCTGGCCGTGGGGGTCGCCACCGGCGTGGTGCGGACGGTTCTACGCGATTGGGGCTTTCTGCTGGAACGCACGGCCAAGGGATTCCGCCGCCGCCGCGGGCTGCTGACCCGGACCGATGTGGTAATGCCGGTACACCGGGTGCAGGCGGTGCGGATCGGCACCGGCCTGGTTCGCGGACGGTTTGGCTGGCACGCCCTCAGCTTCGTCAGTCTGGCACAGGACAGCGGATCGTCGAACCATGTAGTGGCACCGTTTGGCCAGATGGACGAGCTGCGCCCGATCATTGCCGAGGCAGGGTTCGAGCCTCCGCCCGAGGATCTGGTGTGGCAGCGCGGGGCCGCAAACGCGCGGATCGACAGCGCCGTGGCCAGCGCCGTCCTGCTCGCGCCCGTGGCCATTGCGGCGATTTTGTTGGGCCGCCCGTGGCTGGCGCTGCTGCCGGTGGCTGCTGCAGTTTTCCTGGGTTTGCGGCAGGCCTATCTGTGGCGCTTCGAACGTCATGCGCTGTCGCCCGCGCAGCTGTTTGTCGGCAGCGGCTGGCTGGTGCCGAAGCTGTCGATTGCCAGCCGGGTGAAGCTGCAATCGGTGGAGATCAGCCAGCATATCCTGGGCCGGTGGCGCGGCTATGCGACTCTGCATCTCGGACTTGCGGGCGGAACTCTGTCGATCGGCGGTATCCCCGTGCCCCGCGCGGAAGAACTGCGCAGCGCCGTCCTGTCGAGCATCGCCCGGACCGATTTCTCCGAATTAGGCCAGTAGATCGGCCCATTCGGGATGATCGTCGAACTTTGCCGCGACATAGCTGCATTGCGGCACGATGCGGAAACCCTGCTCCCGCGCATCGGCGACCATCGCCTGCACCAGCAGTCCGGCGATCCCGCGTCCGCCGATTTCGCGCGGCACCAGCGTGTGCTCGGCGATGCGCGCGCCGTCACCCCGCGTGACCCAGGTCAGGCGGCCCACCGCTTTGCTGCTGGTCACATGGGCGCGGTATTCACCGCTGCTGCCGGAAGGGTGGCGGGTAATCTCGACATCCTGAACATCCATCGACAGTTCTCCTTTCTGCGCCAGGCGCCCGGGCTTGCGCTGGACGGCGGTCCAGCTAAGGGCATGAGGTGATGAGCATGAGCAAACTGTTTCTGTCCGATAATGCCGCCAGCGTCCACCCTGCGGTATGGGACGCGATGAAGTCCGCCGACGCGGCCGATGCACCCTATGACGGCGACGGTCTGTCGCGCCGGATGGACGATGCATTCGGGGAAGTGTTCGGGCGGGAATGCGCCGTGCTGTGGGCGGCCACCGGGACGGCGGCGAATTGCCTTGCGCTCGGCACCATGGTCCAGCCGCATGGCGGAGTGATCTGCCACCGTGAAGCGCATATCGAAATGGACGAAGGCGGCGCGCCGGGGTTCTACCTCCACGGGGCGAAGCTGATGCTGGCGGACGGCGAAGGCGCGAAACTGACGCCGGAGGCCATTGCCGCCGTGGCGGATGGGGTGCGCGAAGGGGTGCATCAGGTCCATCCCCACGCGATCTCGATCACGCAGGCGAGCGAATATGGCCGCGCCTACCGACCGGCGGAACTGGCCGCGATCGGCGCTTTGGCGCAGGAGCGGGGATTGCCGCTGCACATGGACGGCGCGCGCTTTGCCAACGCTGCGGCGTTCCTCGATTGCCCTGCTGCCGATGCCGCAGGCCCGGTCGATGCGCTCAGTTTCGGCTGCGTGAAAAATGGCGGAATGAACGCGGAAGCCATCGTGTTCTTCGCGCCGGGCCTTGCCGATGTCGCCAGATTCCGGCTCAAGCGGGCGGGGCATTTGCAATCCAAAGGCCGGTTCCTCGCGGCACAGATACTCGCGATGGTCGAAGATGGGCTGTGGCTCGCAAACGCCCGCGCGGCCAACGCGGCGGCGCAGGAAATTGCCGGGGCGGCCGAAGACCGTTTGCTGCACCCGGTCGAAGCCAACGAACTGTTCGTGCGCTGCAGCGCCGATGAACGCGCTGCGCTGCGGGGTCAGGGCTTCGGATTTTACGACTGGGGCACCGGCGCCGCCCGCTTCGTGACGGCGTGGAATACCACACACGGCGACGCGCGCGCCCTTGCCAGCGCACTCTCCTCCCTGTGAGCGAAACGCCGCCGCACGCGCTGCTGAGGCCGCAGGTCGCGCTGCCGTTCCTGCTGGTCGCGCTGATCTGGGGTTCGACCTGGTGGGTGATCACTGGCCAGATCGACGAAGTTCCGCCCAGCTGGTCGGTAACCTGGCGGTTCATGCTGGCCGCGCCGTGCATGTTCGCCCTGGCGCTGATCACCGGCAAATCGCTGAGCATCGGCCGCAGCGGGCATCTGCTTGCGGTGTTTATCGGCATCACCCAGTTCTGCTTCAATTTCAATTTCGTCTATCGGGCGGAGCTGCACCTGACGTCGGGCATCGTCGCGGTGATGTTCGCGCTGTTGATGGTGCCGAATGCGCTGCTCGGGCGGGCGCTGCTTGGCCAGCCCGTGACCCCGCGGTTCCTGCTGGGCAGCCTGGTGGCGATCGCCGGAATCGTGATGCTGCTGGTGCACGAAGCGCGCCTGTCCCCGCTCGGCGGCAATATTCCACTGGGCATTGCGCTGGCGATCGGCGGGATTTTATCGGCATCGGTTGCCAATGTGGTGCAGGCCAACCCGACCGGCCGGTCGCTGGGGATGGCCAGCCTGCTGGCGTGGTCGATGTTGTACGGGGTGATCGCGGATTTCGCGCTCGCTTGGTTTACCGCAGGTCCGCCAGTTCTCCCCGCAGATCCGGATTACTGGGCCGGCGTGGCGTGGCTGGCGCTGGCCGGATCGGTGGTCACCTTCCCGCTCTATTATCCGCTGGTGCGGCAGATCGGTGCGGGGCGGGCCGCCTACAACAGCCTGTTCGTGGTGGTGATCGCAATGCTGATTTCCACCTTCATCGAAGGGTATGAATGGTCGCTGCTGGCGGTCGCCGGATCGGTGCTGGCGCTGGCAGGGATGTTACTCGCCCTCAGAGCCAAGCACGTCTGAGCCAATCAGCGCGCGCAGACCCGCGCGGTAATCGGGATAGGCTGGCTGCCACCCCAACACGCGCTTGGCCTTGCCGTTGGCGACGCGGCGGTTCTCTGTGTAGAAACCCCGCGCCATGGGGGACAGCTGCGCCTGCTCCAGCGTAAGCAGCGACGGGGGGTCAAGTCCCAGCAGGGCGCAGCTTTCCTCGATCACCGCGTTCTGGCTGGCGGGCAGATCGTCGGACAGATTGTATGCCCCTGCAGGGCCGTCCAGCCCGGCGAGCACTCCGCTGACGATGTCAGCCACATGCACCCGGCTGAACACCTGTCCCGGCAGGTCGATCCGGTTCGCCCGGCCTTCCTGCACCCGCGTCAGCGCGTTGCGGTCCGGGCCATAGATTCCGGGCAGGCGGAACACCCGTGCCCCGCGCTCCAGCCACCGCGCATCGGCTTCTGCGCGCGCGGTCCGTCGCCCGGAGCCGGTTGCCGCGGTTTCATCGACCCACGCACCGCCCGTGTCCCCGTACACTCCGGTGGAAGACAGATAGCCGAGCCATTCCTGCGTCAAATCGGTGCCATAGCGGCCGAGCACCGGATCGGCATCTTCGGCAGGCGGAACGGAAGAAAGCACGTGGCTTGCCCGGGTCAGCGCGCCGCGCACCGCGGCACCATCGTTGAAATCGACATCCCCGGCGCTGCCGGTCGCCTCCACCACCCAGCCGCGCGCGCGCAGGGCGTCGGCGATGCGTCCGGCGGTGTATCCGAGGCCGAAGATGAACATATGTGCCATGCCGCGTGTTGTAGGCATTGGAACCGCGAAGGAAAGCACTTAGGAGGCAGTCCATGGATATCGCCCGCACCCCGTCCGCCCCCGACAGCAACCCCGAAATGGCCGATGCCGCCGTGGAGCCAAAGGCGCCGCCGATCATCCGGCGGGAGGACTATAAACCGTTCCCGTGGCTGGTGCCCGAAACGCGGCTGGCGTTTGAATTGGGGCTGGAACGCACCCGCGTAACCGCGACGTTGACGGTCGCTCGCAACCCGGCGGCGGATCTTTCCGCCAATATCCTGCTCAACGGTGACGGACTGGTGCCGCTGTCGGTCTCGGTCGATGGCGAATTGTCGCCCAGCTGGACGGTGCAGGACGGCAATCTGATCCTGTCCCTGCCCGGCGACAGCCACGAGATTACCGTCGTCACCGAAATCGACCCCTCGGCCAACACCCAGCTGATGGGGCTGTATGCCTCGGGCGGAATGCTGTGCACCCAGTGCGAGGCGGAGGGGTTCCGCCGGATCACCTTCTATCCCGACCGGCCGGATGTCCTGTCCACCTATACCGTGCGGATGGACGGGCCGAAGGCGCATTTCCCGGTGCTGCTGTCGAATGGCAACAGGGTGGCCGGCGGCGAGGGGCCGGACGGCGCGCATTGGGCGGAGTGGCACGACCCATGGCCCAAGCCGTCCTACCTGTTCGCGCTGGTGGCGGGCGACCTCTGTGCCAATTCGGGCAGCTTCACCACCATGTCCGGCCGCGAGGTTGCGCTCAACATCTATGTCCGCGCGGGGAAGGACGGCGCGGACGATTTGCCGCGTACCGACCACGCGATGGAATCGCTCAAGGCCGCGATGAAATGGGACGAGGAGACCTTCGGCCGCGAATATGATCTCGACCTGCTCAACATCGTCGCGGTGAGCGATTTCAACATGGGGGCGATGGAGAACAAGGGCCTCAACATCTTCAACACCAAATATGTCCTGGCGGATCGGGAAACCGCCACCGACGGCGATTATGACGCGATCGAAGGGGTCATCGCGCATGAATATTTCCACAATTGGTCGGGCAATAGGATCACCTGCCGCGACTGGTTCCAGCTGTCCCTGAAAGAAGGCTTCACCGTGCTGCGCGACCAGCTGTTCAGCCAGGATATGCGCGGGGAGGCGGTCACGCGGATCGAGGATGTGCGGATCCTGCGCTCGGTCCAGTTCCCCGAGGATTCAGGCCCTCTGGCGCATCCGATCCGGCCCGACAGCTTTCAGGAAATCTCCAATTTCTACACCTCGACAATCTACAACAAGGGCGCAGAAGTCATCCGGATGATCCGCACCATGGTTGGCGCGGAAGTGTTCCGGAAGGGCACCGACCTCTATTTCGAGCGGCACGACGGCGAGGCCGCAACCTGTGAGGATTTCGTCAAGGCGATGGAAGACGGCGCGGGCATCGATCTCACCGCGTTCCGCCTGTGGTACCGGCAGGCCGGTACGCCGCGGGTGGATGTGAGCCTGACGCACGAAGGCGACACGGCAACCCTTTCCCTGAAACAGACCGTACCCGCCACACCGGGCCAACCCGACAAGTCGCCGATGCCGATTCCGCTGCGAATCGCGCTGTTCGATCAGGCTACCGGCACCCATTCGGGCGACCAGCTGGTGGTGCTGGACAAGGCGGAGGCGAGCTTCGACTTTAGCGGTTTTACCCACCGCCCGGTGCTGTCGATCAACCGCGGGTTTTCCGCCCCGGTCACCATTCATCGCACCATCAGCCGGGAGGAGCTGGTTTTCCTTGCCGCGCGCGACGACGATCCGTTTGCCCGCTACGAAGCGATGCAGGAGCTTGTTGTCCGGCATCTGACGATGGCAGCGGGCGGGGGACTGGAAGATGCCGCCCGCAGCGAGGGTAGCGCGGATATCACCGCCGCGTTTCGCGCTGTGCTGAGCGACCCGGCAATTGACGATTCCATGCGCGGCGAGCTGATGATGCTGCCGGGCCAAACCTATCTTGCCGAACAACTGGCCGTTTCCGATCCGGCGCGCATCCATGCCGAGCGGGAGGGACTGAAGGCGTGGCTCGGAACCCAGCTGGCGGCGAACTTGGCGGACCTGCATACCCGTGCCTGCGCGGTGCCGGGCTCGTCGGGCGCTGCAGCGCGGGGCGCGCGCAAGGTCAAGACACAGGCGCTGGTGTTTCTGGCGGCGGCCGATGCGCAGAAGGCTTCGAAGCGGGCAGCAGCGCAATACGACGCGGCGGACACCATGACCGACCGGCAAGGCGCGCTGATGGTGCTGTGCGGGCTCGAGACTGCAGCCCGTACCGATCGGCTGATCGATTTCTACCGCCGTTACCGGGGCAATGACCTCGTGATCGACAAATGGTTCGCGCTGCAGGCATCTTCGCTCCATCCCCACGCTTTGGAGCATGTGAAAGCGCTGGCCGATCACCCTGATTTCACTCTGCGCAATCCCAACCGGGTGCGGTCGCTCTATATGGCGTTCACAGGTACTCCGCAGGCTTTCCATGCCGCGAGCGGGGAGGGTTACCGGATGATCGCCGATCTCGTCCTCGCCCTCGACCCGCTCAACCCCCAGACAGCTGCGCGGTTTGTCACCCCGCTGGGCCGCTGGCGGCGGCTGGAACCGGTGCGCGCCGAATTGATGCGCGCGGAACTGGAGCGGATTGCCGCCGCACCGGCGCTGTCGCGGGACACGTTCGAGCAGGTAACCCGCAGCCTTGGCTGAGCCGGTCGAAACCATTCGGTCCGGCTTTCTGGGCACGGTGCCGCATGGTTTTCTGGGCCGCCGCGGCGGGGTTTCGACCGGGGTGGCGGCTGGCCTGAATGCCGGACTTGGGTCTCTTGATGACGACGCGGCAGTGATGCGCAACCGCGCGCTTGCGGCCGCGGCGGTCCTGCCCGGCGCAGAGTTGGTGACCCCGTATCAGGTGCATTCGCCGCATGCGGTGATTGTCCGCCGCGGCTGGACGCTGGCGGACCGGCCGCGCGCCGATGCAGTGGTGACGGATCAGCCAGGGCTGCTGCTCGGCGTTGTCACTGCCGATTGCGCGCCGGTGCTGCTGGCAGACAGGGAAGCGGGCGTGATCGCCGCCGCCCATGCCGGCTGGCGCGGCGCGCAGGACGGGGTGATCGCCGCGACCGTGGCAGCGATGGAGGAGCTGGGCGCGGTACCCGCCCGTATCCGTGCCGCGATCGGACCGTGTATCGCGCAGGCCAGCTATGAAGTGGACGAAGCGTTCCGGGACCGCTTCGGAGCGGAGGCTGGGGAATTTTTCGTGCCGGGTAAACCTGGTCACCACCATTTCGATCTGGAAGGCTACGTGGCGTCCCGGCTGGCGGCAAGCGGAGTAGGAACTGTCGACCGGCTGGGCCTCGACACCTACTCCGACCCGGAGCGCTTTTTCTCCTATCGCCGGTCGGTTCATGCGGGCGAGGAAACCTACGGCCGGCAGATCAGTTTGATCGGCCTGCCTGCCTCCGCCTGACAGCCATGCCCTTTGGTCTGTGTAGCCGCAGCGCCGTGGCGGTCATAATGTCACGGAGGCAGGATTGCGGAAAACCGAATGCGCCGTGCCAAAAATGCGGTTGGCAGCACCGGCAATCACGGCTATCAGCGCGCCCAAACCGGTGTCGGGCGGGGATTTCGTGAATCCGTCCGGCAGGCTTCAACGCTGGGGGCATATCTCGACACCGGGATCCCGATGCTGCTGTGGGCTGCGGACTATGGACGATTTGAACGAGGCTGGATGAATGGCTGATACGACTGGCACCGCAAACCCGGAACATTTGGACGCCGCTACCGGCGTTCACGGCGAAGACGGGGTCCGGCGGCGCGATTTCATCAATATTGCTGCGGTCAGCTTTGCGGGTGTCGGCACGGTCGCGGTGATCTATCCGCTGGTCAGCCAGATGGCGCCTTCGGCCGACGTGCTTGCCGAAAGCACTACCGAAATCGATGTCGGCGCGATCGAACCGGGCCAGGCCATCAAGGCCGTGTTCCGCAAACAGCCGCTGTTCGTGCGCCGCCTGACTCCGGCAGAAGTAAGTGCCGCCAACGACGTTGTCCTGGGCGAACTCCGCGATCCGGCATCGCTGGGCGACCGGACCAAGGAAGGTCACGGCGACATGCTGGTGACGATGGGCGTCTGCACCCATCTCGGCTGCGTCCCTCTCGGCGCTGCCGAAGGTGAGAACAAGGGCGAGTATGGCGGCTATTTCTGCCCGTGCCATGGTTCGCATTACGACACCGCCGGACGCATCCGCAAAGGCCCTGCACCCACGAACCTTCTGGTGCCGGAATATGAATTCACGTCCGACACTGTAATCCAGGTCGGCTGAAACCAAGAGGCAAGATAGATGAGTTTTCCCTGGGCCCGCGAATACCAGCCGACCAATGGCTTGATGAAGTTCTTCGACGAGAAACTTCCTCTGCCGCGCCTGATCTATGGCGCGATCGGTGCCGGCTATCCCGTTCCGCGCAACCTCAGCTACATGTGGAACTTCGGCGTATTGGCCGGTTTCTGCCTGGTGATGCAGATTGTCACCGGCGTGGTCCTGGCGATGCATTACGCGCCCAATGCGCTGGTCGCATTTGCCACCACCGAACATATCATGCGCGATGTAAACTGGGGCTGGTTGATGCGCTATGCCCACGCCAACGGGGCCAGCTTCTTCTTCCTTGTGGTCTATCTCCACATTTTCCGCGGCTTTTTCTATTCGTCCTACAAGGCACCGCGCGAGATGATCTGGCTGCTCGGCGTGACCATCTTCCTACTGATGATGGCAACCGCCTTCATGGGTTACGTCCTGCCATGGGGCCAGATGAGCTTCTGGGGCGCGAAGGTGATTACCGGGCTGTTCGGCGCCATTCCCTTGATCGGTGAGCCGATCCAGGTCTGGCTGCTCGGCGGATTTGCGCCGGACAACGCCGCGCTGAACCGTTTCTTCAGCCTGCATTTCCTGCTGCCCTTCGTGATTGCCGGCGTGGTGATCCTGCATATCTGGGCGCTGCACATCCCCGGTTCGTCCAATCCGACGGGCGTTGAAATCAAGACCGAAGCCGACACGCTGCCGTTCCACCCCTATTACACCGCCAAGGACGGCTTCGGCCTGGGCGTGTTCCTGCTGCTCTTCCTGGCGTTCGTGTTCTTCATTCCGAATTCGCTCGGCCATCCAGAAAACTACATCGAGGCCAATCCCCTCTCCACGCCAGCGTTGATCGTGCCCGAATGGTATTTCTACCCGTTCTACGCCATCCTGCGCGCGTTCACGATCGACTTCTTCTTCATTCCGGCGAAGCTGATGGGCGTGCTGGCGATGTTCGCCTCCATCCTTGTGTGGTTCTTCCTGCCATGGCTCGACAAGTCGCCCGTTCGCTCGGGTCATTACCGCCCGCTGTTCCGGATCTTCTTCTGGATCCTGGTGGTCGACATGGCGGCGCTGTTCTACCTCGGCGGCGCCCATGCCGAAGAGCCGTTCATCATGTTCAGCCAGCTGGCGACGGCGTATTATTTCCTCCATTTCCTGGTGATCCTGCCGATCGTTTCGTCGATCGAAAAGCCAAAGCCCTTGCCCTATTCCATCACGGAATCGGTCCTGGGGCCCGACAAGGACGTCAATCCGGCAGACGCGACGTGAACGCGCGAGCAATCGGTAAATTTAGTAGAAAGCGACTGACATGATCCGCCTCATCGGAATTCTGACTGGTTTGGTATTCGCCGTGGCGGCACTTTGGTCCTTCGGAAACGGGGCCTTCGTGGCTGCGACCGAGGGACTTGGCGAAGTCACCGCGGAGAAGGTGTTCTACGAACATCCCAAAGAACTGGACCTGCCGAGCAACGGCATTTTCGGGACCTTCGACGAAGCGCAGCTGCAGCGCGGATACCAAGTGTACAAGGAAGTGTGCTCGGCCTGTCATTCGCTGAAATTCGTGGCGTTCCGCGATCTGGCGCAGCTCGGCTACGATGAAGGCCAGATCAAGGCGGAAGCCGCGAGTTTCCAGGTGCCCGGGATCGATCCGAACACCGGGGAAGCCACCACCCGGCCCGGCCTGGCGACCGATTACTTCCCGTCCCCCTATCCCAACAGCGTGGCGGCCGCAGCGGCGAACAACAACGCCATTCCGCCCGACCTTTCGCTGATCACCAAGGCCCGTCACGACGGGGCCCCCTATGTCCATTCGCTGCTGACCGGCTATTCGGAAGTGCCCGCCGAGCTGACCCAGCAGTTCCCGAATTTTTCGACGCCCCCGGGCCTCAACTTCAACCGGTATTTCCCCAACCTCAACATCGCCATGTCGCCCCCGCTGGTGCAGGATGGACAGGTTACCTACGGTGAAGGCAACCCCGAACCGACGGTCGACCAGATGGCGACGGACGTAGCGGCTTTCCTGACCTGGACGGCGGAACCGACGCTGGTCAAGCGCCGCCAGACCGGATTTGCTGTGCTTGGCTTCGTCCTGTTTGCGACGATCCTGGCCTATTTCGCGAAGCAGCAGATCTGGGCCGCGGTCAAGCCGAAGAAGGCAGCCAAAGCGAAGGACTGATCTTCGGCCTGCGCTGCTTGCCGGACATTTTTTGAGATTTCGGACCCCTTGCATCCCGCGGTGCAAGGGGTCTGTTCACTTCGGGGGACTGAACGCATGGATTCCGACGCGCTCAAATCACTGGTCCGCACCGTTCCCGATTTTCCCGCACCGGGAATCCAGTTCCGCGACATCACCACCCTGATCAGCCACGGCCCCGGCCTGTCCGCCGCGGTCGACAATCTCGCTCGGCGCGCCGAGCAGGCGGGTGCCGAAGCCATTGCCGGAATTGAAGCCCGCGGCTTCATCTTCGGTGCCGCGGTTGCGGTCAGGCTGGGCATTGGCTTCGTGCCAGTGCGAAAGCCGGGCAAACTGCCGATCGAAACCATCGGCGTGGATTATGCGCTGGAATACGGCACCGACCGGCTGGAAGTGGATCCGGGTGCGATCACCGAGGGCCAGAACATGATCATCGTGGACGATCTGATCGCGACCGGCGGAACTGCGCTGGCTGCTGCCAAATTGCTGCGCATGGCCGGGGCGCAGGTCGGGCACGCGCTGTTCGTGATCGACCTTCCCGATCTCGGCGGGGCTGCCAGTCTGCGCAAGGCGGGGGTTTCGGTCGAGGCGATCATGCAGTTCGCGGGCGATTGAAGCGGGACATAATCGCCGCTTCGCGCATTGTCCCCATAGGCCCTCAGCCCCCGGCACCCTTGTGCCGCAGGTGTGAGGCTGCATAAGGGGACCCATGGAAGAACAGGCAATCGTGATCGCCCTGGTCGGCGTGCTGGGCATCGGCGCCCAGTGGATCGCCTGGCGCACCGGCTGGCCGGCGATCGTCCTGATGCTGGCGGCGGGATTTCTCGCAGGTCCGGTGTTTGGCGTCTTCGATCCGGAACATGCTTTCGGCGATCTGCTCGAACCGATGGTCGCGATCGGGGTGGCGCTGATCCTGTTCGAAGGCGGGCTCAGCCTCGACCTGCGCGAATTGCGACATGCCGGAGCCGGAGTGGTCCGCCTCGCCACCCTGGGAGTATTGCTCGGCTGGGCGTTCGGATCGCTGGCGGGGTTCTGGGTCGCCGGTTTGAACTGGCCCGTTGCCGTACTGTTCGGCGGCATCCTGGTGGTTACCGGCCCCACCGTGGTCATTCCGCTGCTCCGCCAGTCCTCCATCCAGACGCGCCCGGCATCGATCCTCAAGTGGGAAGCGATCGTCAACGATCCGACCGGCGCGCTGTGCGCAGTGATCGCCTATGAATATTTCCGCAAGGTGAGCGAGTTTCCGGACGCCACCATCTTCGAAGTCGTTCCCCCGCTGATCATTGCCGCAATCGTGGCCGGGTTGATCGGTTACGCGGCCGCCGCGGTGATTGCCTGGGCCTTTCCGCGCGGCGTCGTGCCGGAATATCTCAAGGTGCCGGTGTTGCTGACCACGGTGATCGCGGTCTTCGTGGCTTCCAACCAGATCGAACACGAAGCGGGCCTGCTGGCCGTGACGGTGATGGGGATTGCTCTCGCCAACATGAACGTTTCCAGCCTGCGCAGTATTCATCCGTTCAAACAGAACATCGCCGTTATCCTGGTGTCGGGCATTTTCATCCTGCTCGCGTCCTCGCTCAAGGTGGAGGACCTCGCCTATTTCAACTGGCGCTTTGGATTGTTCCTGCTGGCACTTCTGTTCATCGTGCGTCCGGCCACGATCCTGATCAGCCTCGCGTTCAGTTCGGTGCCGTGGAACGAGCGCCTGTTCCTGGCCTGGATCGCCCCGCGCGGCATCGTGCTGGTGGCGATTTCGGGCCTTTTTGCCCTGCGGCTTGCGGAACTTGGCTATGCCGACGGAAATGTGCTGATCGGCCTCAGTTTCGCGGTCGTGGTGGTGACCATCGTCGCGCATGGCTTCACCATCGATCTGGTCGCCAAATGGCTCAAGGTAAAGGGCGCGTCCCGCCCCGGGCTGCTTATCGTCGGCAGTACGCCGTGGACCATCGCGCTCGCCGAGCAGATGCACAAATTGAAAACGCCGGTGCTGGTGGTCGATCCCAGCTGGCAGCGGCTGTCGTCGGCGCGGCAGAAGGGGCTGCCGTTCTACCATGGCGAAATTCTTAACGAGGCGACGGAGCACAATCTCGATCTGACTCCGTTCCAGGTGCTGGTCGCCGCGACCGATAACGAGGCTTACAACGCGCTGGTGTGCAACGAGTTCGCCTATGAAATCGGGCGGGATTCGGTCTATCAGCTGGGCGAATCGGCGGGGCAGGACGATCACCGCAGACTGCCCGATTCGCTGCGCGGCCGCGCGTTGTTCGAATCCGGTTTCGGAGTCGAAGACGTGAACCAGCGGCAGACGGACGGGTGGATTTTCCGCCAGACCAAATTATCCCAGGAGTTCCGATACGCCGACGCGCAGGCGAAACTTCCCGAATCGGCCCACATGCTCCTCCTGCTGCGGGAAGGCGGAACCATGCGCTTCTTCACCCACGCTTCCCGGCCCGAACCGCGCGCCGGGGACATCATCATTTCCTTCTCACCACCGCAGAAGATCACGGCCGAGCAGGCGGCTGCGAAGAATGCGGAAAAACGCGGGTCGAAAGCCCAACCAGCATGATCATGACCAGAACCAGACTTACCGCCATCCTCGCGGCTGCAATTGTGCCGCTGGCCCTTGCGGCCTGTGACCGCAACCGGCCGGAACCCGCCCAAACGCCTCGGCCCGCTGCCACACCGGAAGAAAAGGTGTCGATATTCCGGCCAGAGGCCGAAGTTGTTCCCGTCGAAGCACCGCTCGGGCCGTTGGAAGCCAGCGTCAGTTTTGCGGAAGGTGGCAGCGAACTTAGCGACGCCGCGAAGGCGCAGCTCGCCACGATCCTGCAGTCCGAACAGATGAAGGCCGGCGGACAAGTGACCCTCCGGGGTCATACCGATTCAACCGGGGACGACGAGGCCAATCTGCGCGCCTCCCGCCGACGGGCGGAAGCCGTGCGGGACTATCTGGTCGAAAAGGGGGTTGAAGAAGACCGGATCGAAGTTATCCCGCTTGGGGAAATGCGCCCCGCCGCGCCCAACGCCAATCTCGACGGGACGCCTGACGAAGCGGGCCGCGCGGCGAATCGGCGGGTCGATGTCACCATTGCGTTGCCGGGCGCCCCATCCCCGGCGGATGATGGCGAGGCAGACGAGGGGGCAGCCTCGACGCTGGTTGAGGCAATTGCCGAGAGTGACTAACAACGCGGCGAGCGAAGAATGAAGCGCGCGGTTGACGAATCCCCGCCGATGATGGCAAGCGCACCGCACCGCTTGCGCGGGGCCCCGCCCCCGCGTAATAGCGCGGCAAGCGGGCGGGTATAGCTTAGTGGTAAAGCCCTAGCCTTCCAAGCTAGTGATGCGGGTTCGATTCCCGCTACCCGCTCCAGTTCTCAATCTCAAGACATCTCCAACAGCTTTACAAACCGCAGAATTCTGGGGTATTTTTGGCATTGTTCGGCTCATTGGATCGCACGGAATTCCAGGACAGCCCTCAATCTTGGGGGCCACTTCGCGAGAATAATGTGCCGAAAAAATGCTCGCGGCCCCAAGGTGGGGGCCCTTCGCAGAAAGGCCTCGACTATGCCCTTGACAGATATAGCGATTCGGTCCGCCAAGCCCCGTCAGAAGGCCTACAAGCTGTTTGACATGCAAGGCCTGTTTGTGCTGGTCCAACCATCGGGCGGCAAGCTCTGGCGGCTGAAGTACCGCTTCGGCGGTGTCGAGAAAAAGCTGAGCCTCGGTACCTACCCCCAGGTCAGTCTGCGTGACGCCCGCAAGAAGCGGGACGACGCCCGCGATCTTCTTGCCGACGGTAAGGACCCCTCGTTTGAGAAGCAGCGCGAAAAACTGAGAGCGCACACGTTGGCGGAAAACACCTTCACCAGCATCGCCAACGAATATTGCAGCAAGCGGCGGCGCGATGGCGACAGAGCCTGGGCGCCAGCCACGGCCATGCGCTGCGAATATCTGCTCAGCCTGCTGGACAGCTCGATCGGCAAAATGCCGATCCATGAAATCGAGCCCATCGATGCCCTTGCCGCCATCCGCAAGATCGAGAAGCGGGGTAAGCTGGAAAGCGCGCGGCGCACCTTGCAACTGGCCAGCGCCGTATTTCGCTACGCCGTGGCCACGGCTCGCCTGAGGTCGGACCCGACCCGGGACCTGCGCGGTGCGCTGACCACTCCCACGGTTACTCACTATGGAGCAGTTACCGATGCCAGTGAGGTCGGGGAGCTGCTTCGGTCCATTGACGGCTATGAAGGTCAGGGCATGACGAAATGGGCGCTGCAACTCGCGCCGCACGTCTTCGTGCGCCCCGGCGAGCTGCGCCATGCGCGATGGGATGAGATCGATCTGGAAACCGGACTGTGGACCATTCCGGCCGAGAAGATGAAGATGCGCAAGCCGCACCATGTCCCGCTCTCTCGGCAGTCGATTGCGATCCTGCAAGAAATCCGCTCGATCACAGGATCGTCAGGCTATGTTTTCCCGTCGATGCGATCACGAACGCGGCCGATGTCGGAGAACACCCTCAATGCGGCCCTGCGCCGTCTTGGTTATGCCAGCAACGAAATGACGGCACATGGTTTTCGGGCGATGGCGAGCACTCTGCTCAACGAATCGGGCAAGTGGTCCCCTGACGCGATCGAACGCGCGCTCGCGCATGGTGACGGAGACAAGGTCCGTGCTGCCTATCATCGCGGGACGCATTGGAAGGAGCGCGTCGCAATGGCGCAGTGGTGGTCTGATCTCCTCGATACGTTGCGCAGCGGCGCCACCATTCTGCCTTTCCCGGGAATGATGGCTGGCTGAGCGTTTGGCGATTACTCGAATTGTCAATTCGGCCGCTCGTCATTGAGCATGTTTGGGTTGGAATTGGGCCGGGTGCGGATTGACAGGTTTTGAGCTGCGAGGCTATCAAAGTGGCCATTCCGTTTCCCTCCGCACCTCGATCAATTGCGGCATTCGATTAGCTCCCATAAACCGGACATGCTTATCAGCCTGACTGAACCAGCCCTACGCCCGCGTCACTATCAGTCAGTCAAGGGTCTATGCGGCTAGAACTTGCTCTTGGCCGAACAAATCATCCGGATCAATTTCCGGTTTTCTGTCATTGAAAGCATAGATCGAGACGATACGCTCGCCGTCCCATTCGAAACGGTAGTGAACGGTCTGTACAGATCGGCCGAGTGCGTTCTTGTCGGTTACGGCCAGGCAATCGGCAAAAGGACGCTCATGCGCTCGGAAAAGCACACCGGCTGCATCTTCAGGCAGCGGGTTGGCTGCCTCACGCCTTACCGTCAGCTCGGTGGAATCAGGGAGGTGCCGAAGATCGGCAAAACTTCCTTCGACCGGCGTTTTAAGCATTCGCATGTCCAGTCCAATCGGCGGCTCGCTGGTTCGACGTAGGAACAGTTCCCGCCGTCGCACGGCGATAGCAAGCGCAGTTTGAATATCGGTTGCGAGTTCCAGGGCGGGTCGCGTCGGCTCGAAGAACCGGCTACCTTCAGGATTGATGTATTTGAACGGTGCGAGATTCCAGTTCTGGAGTTGAGGAGAATCGGGGTTTCCATAAATCTCTAACAATCGGCTCTCCGATTGGAGCCGCGGATTGGTCAGATTCTCGACCCCGACCAGCTCCCCGAAGCGATCGTTCGCAACCAGCCCCGCATAGACAGGAACTGGCGGAAAGCGCGATGGAATGAGGCGATAGCCGACGCCCTTGTATGGAACAAGTTCCACGTTCTAGCCTCCACGCTGCGCATCGATGTACTGGCGCACGTCGAGGATGTCGGACATCTTGCCCCCGAGCATGACATCCAATGCACTGCGCCCGTCCCAGTAGTCATTGGGTCGGCTTATCCAGGCTTCACCACGATCGTCGCGCGTGAAGAGAATTCTGAGCGCCTTCCAAATGCTCAGCAGGTGAGACAGGCGTTCGATCGTGTCATGCGGCAGGTTGCCGCCTTCCTTCTTCCACTTGAAGAAGGTCGATCGGCCCGGCGATCCGAGCAGTATGATCTGCTGATCCGTGGTCAAATCCCAGCGCTCGGTTATCTCGAAAAACGCTTCTAGCTCAGCTGCTGGAGTCTTTTCAGCCCGGCCGCCCATGAGGGCGCCGGGCACGGCGTGTTGCAACATGTCTACTTCCGATCCATATTTGGACTTGACAGCCTAATTAGTCCCGAGTCATACACTCCATTTCGGGACTCGATTCCAACTTTAGTCCAAATTGCGCGGCGCGCAAGAGTCTTAAGGTTAAAGGAGACGTCACATGGCAGGGAAGAAGGGTGGTGGTCGGTATCGCAGTGCAATCAGCGGGCGCTACGTGACAGCGAAGCACGGCAAGGTGAGTCCGCGCACGACGGTCAAGGAAAGTGGAGGAAAGTCCGGTAGCACTGGTGGTGCCTATCGCAGCGCGATCAGCGGGCGGTTCGTTACGGCCAAGCAAGGGCGCTCCAGTCCGCACACCACAGTACGCGAGAAATGAATGCGGTTTCGGCGGGCGCAACTCCTGCCGAACTTGTACAGGAAGATGAAGGTTTGCATGCTCGAAGACTTAGCCACCAGTATCAGCGCCATCGATAGCGAGGGACATATCTCCCAACCCACGCCTGCCGGTCGCAGGTTGGTTTTCTGTTTCGACGGTTCGTGGAACAAGCTCGATACCAAGCAGCATCCCACCAATGTTGTGCTGGTCGCAGAAAGCGTTCCCCCGATCGACAAGGATGGCCGGGACCAGATTGTCTTCTACGATGAGGGCGTCGGCACTTCTTCCGACGAAGCCTTCCGAGGCGGTGCCTTCGGCAAGGGGTTAATCGCCAATGTTCAGGAAGCCTACCGCTTCCTGATCTTCAACTACCGGCCGGGCGATGAGATATTCGTCTTCGGGTTCAGTCGCGGTGCCTTTACTGCGCGGACCTTCATCGGTTTCATTAAGTGCGCCGGTATCCTGTCTGTCAACAGCGCCCGCCAAATCCGCCGAGCCTGGGAGCTTTACCGCGAGTGCGCGAGTAATGATGGCGATGCTGCCCAAGAGGTGCTGGAGTTTCGCTTGGAGCACTGTCCAGATTTGTGCGTGTCAGAAGTGGAGCTTGCGTGGCGGCGACGCAAGAATCCTGAAGCTGCTGCCCACGTCATCAGGGTAAGGTATTGCGGCGTTTGGGACACGGTTGGCTCGCTCGGCTGGAAGGCAGTCGCCGCTACTTTCGATCGACGGCCCGACAAGCGCTACAAGCAGCACGACACGCAACTCTCCCAACTCGTCGAAGGCGCTCGTCATGCCGTCGCACTCGACGAACGGCGCGTTCATTTCATGCCGACGTTATTGCGCAATATCCGTGAGCTCAATGTCGCCGCCGGCCACGATCCCTATGGCGAGGATGCGCCCTACCAGGAGAAGTGGTTCCCCGGCGATCATGGATCAGTCGGCGGCGGTGGTCCCGAGCGCGGACTCTCCAACGCAGCGCTTCATTGGGTTATGAAAGGAGCGATCGATATGGGACTTGAGGTCGACCTCACCGGTCGCTCGCAACTCTCGGATATCCGCTACGATGCATCGGCTCCGCTGCACAATACCCCGTCCGAAGGGCTGAAATGGAAGACGATCGGTAGCTATGTCACCGGACGCGGACTGGCCTTTTTCAAGGACAAGCTGCTCACCTCCTCGCGCAGTGGCCCAGCGGAGATCTGCGACATACATCCTTCCGCGCTGCGCAAATGGTTCCTGCCACCTACCGAAAGCAAAGACAAAGGCTACCGCCCCAAGACCCTTAAGCATTTGAAGGAAAAGATCGAAGAGCAGCGTGACCTGTTCGATCCGCCCGCGAAAGAAGACTATCCCGTACACGTCGTAGAGCCTGGCGAAAGTCTTTATCGCATCGCGCGCAGGCTGCTTGGCGATCCGGCCCGGCGCGCTGAGATTTTCGCGCTCAACCGTGATCTGATCGACGATCCCGACGACATCTTCCCGGGAGATAAGCTGCGCCTCCCTCTGGGCGCCACGTCTGGAACTGTCGAGGAAGAAAAGATTCCAAAAGATGAGGCAGTCTGAGGATACGGACTTACTTCGCCGATTTTATAGCGTATCTCGTTGGTCAACCGGCCGCATGGAGCGTTTTACACTGGGTACTTTTCCCTTGTAACTGGCCTCTTCATGAATTGACGTACGACACCTTAGCGGCCTCAATCAAAGAGCGTCTTGTTCTTTCTCTTCTCGAGATCAAGGGGACAAAATGAGTTTCCGCATTTTATCATTGTCTGGCGGCGGCTTTCTGGGCCTTTACACTGCAGCGTTGCTTGCAGAACTCGAAGAGCGCTCGGGCAGATCGGTAGCTGACGCGTTCGATCTATTCGCGGGCACCTCCATCGGTGGGATCATAGCATTGGGGCTTTCGGCGGGACGAAGTGCGGTCGAGATACGAGACACCTTTATAGCGCATGGCCCAGCGATCTTCCCTAAGGACATTGCTAAGTATTCGGCCGAGAAATTTGGCCGTTTCCTTCGAAACATTCCCTCACCCTCCTACTCTCCGACGGCGCTGCGTGACACCATCGCCGACATCGTGGGATCAGAGACGCGGATGTTTGATTTGCGAAGGCCCACCGTCATACCCGCCGTAAATCTCACAAAGGGCGGGCCAAGAATTTTCAAGACAGGCCACAATGGTCGGTTTGTCATCGATTGGCGATTGCCAGTCGTCGACGTAGCCCTCGCTACATCGGCAGCACCCACATATTTTCCGGCTCACCGCATCGGTAATGAACTCTTCGCGGATGGCGGCATGTACGCCAACTCTCCCGACCTTATCGCATTGCATGAGGCTGAGATGTTTCTGGGGGTCGATCGCAAGGAGGTGAAAGTGCTGAGCATCGGCACCACCACGACGGATTTCGCCATGTCAGGCTCAGCCGATCCCAATCTCGGTTTGTGGGGCTGGGCTAAGGGCCAGCGCCTTTCCAATATTATGATCGGCGCTCAGCAGGCGCTCACGAACGACATGATGATTCACGCGCTGGGCGATCGCTACATGCGCATAGATCGCCGCCAGTCGGATGAGCAGCGTCTCGAACTGGCTCTGGATGTCGCAACCCCACGCGCGATCGCAAACTTGCAATCTCTCGCTGCAAATTCGTTTGCCGAAGTATCGGCCGACCCACGCCTTCTGGATTTCTTGTCGCACGACGCGCCGGAATTCACGTTCATCAACGCTAATTTTTGAGTTTCTGATGGCCCACGCAGCACGTCTATTTTTCAAGCAAAATTCTGAGCAGACGCTTCACGCCAGAATTACACCGTCGTCCGAACAATTCGAATCTCAGCAGGCAAGGTGGAACGACCTCGCAGATTTCCTGAGGGCACGGCTGAAAGAAGACACAGGGTATCCGATCAGCACCTGGCTACAAGGGTCGTACAAGTTCGCCACGCAAATCCGCCCTTCGAAGACGGGAAGGGAATTCGACATCGATTTAGGGCTCTATTTCGAGTGGCCGGGCGAGGATGATGCTGACGAATACGGCCCATGCGGATTCAAGGAATTCGTGCAGAATGCGCTAGAGGACTACGCAGCGGACGCCGATAATGATGCGCGCAACGTAGATGATCCAAAGGAACGGTGCGGGCGCGTAAATTTCGAACCAGATTTTCATATTGATGTCCCTTGCTATCACCTAGACCGAGATGACGACAGGAGGGCTCTCGCGACCGAAACGAAGGGTTGGGAGACGAGCGATCCCAAGGCTATGTACAAATGGTTCCGGGATCTGAATGAGGACGCTGTTCGGGCGTTAATACGGCGCCTGGTGCGCTACCTGAAAATGTGGGCCGCCCTCAAGATTGAGGATGACCAAGGCCGACCATCATCGATCATGTTGACAGTTCTCGCGGGCGAGGGATTTGGGAAAATCGACCGCAATGCCTGCGATGGTGATGATGAGCTGTTGGAAGCGCTGATAACCTTGATTGCAGACCGGTTCGATGGGTCGAAGGAAGTCGCTAATCCAGTCGACCAAGACGAGGATCTGAATCGTCTTTCCGACGAGGCAAACGAGGGGTTCGCCAAAAAGTTGCGCGAGTTCGAAGAAATTGCTCGGCGCGCCAACGCGGCCACCAACGAAGAGACAGCTGCGGAGATTTGGACAGAGGCCTTCGAACACTTTTTTCCAATGCCGGAAGATATGGAAGAGGGAGAAGACGAAGCTTCAGCAGCGAATCAGACGGAAGGTCAAAGCACTGCTCTGGCTACATACGCTTTCGATCCGAGGATCAGTGTGCGCGCTGTGTCTAAGGGCAATCCGAATTACACCAGAGAGGGTATCAACTCGCTTCCTCTAATCTGCAAAAACTGCCGTATTTATTTCAAGCTGGAGAACGCACCCGATCTTCCCGTGGGGGCCTCTGTTCGCTGGACCGTCCGCAACAAAGGGCGAGATGCATGGCGCATCAATGACATCGGACATCTGTCCGGAGACGGCGATACTGCTGAAGAGAATTCTGCCTATAATGGCAAGCACTCAATGGACGTTACGGTCTATCAGTTTGGACGCATTATCGGGCGACGTCGCGTTGAAATCGAAGTTCGCGGAAATGCCATGCCTGCAAGACAGTTGCCCAGGAGGCGGGGTTTTTTGCGGCGCTGAGGATTGGGTCGGTAGCCTGGGTGAGAGCGGAGAAGAATGGCAGCCTTCGGACGATTGCGAAACGCGCACCAACTTCCGAAATGAGGACGCGAAGCCACCGCCTTCAACTATCCTCAGCTTGATAAAACATGGGGTTTCTCATCCATGCGTTGACGGCGGACTCCCGCCAGCCGGCGCAGCGGGTGGCAATACGCACCTGTCTCGGAAATGCGCCGATCTGGATTTTTCGGTACAGTGTCGCCCGCGATAGTCCGGTACGATCAAGCACGGCGTTGAGGCGAAGGATGCGGTCTGGAGCGTCGTTGGTCATCATGCTGGTTCCTGAGTTGCGGTTGGTTGTCGTGCTCCCCTGGAACAAGAATTGAGACCGAATCCTTTGAGGTCAAGGCTCTGAAAAATAGCCTTTTGCGCCATACCTTACCCTTGGTTTCCGATGAGGGCCCAACGTTGCCGAGCGTGCGAAAAATAATTTTCGGCCATGCGACAAGCCGGGGCGTCACCCGGTCCTTCGGCCCGGGCCGCGCTCTACTTTCGCTACGCTTCAGCCGAGCCGCCTTCGGCGTCTCGGCGGCCTGGCCGTGACGATCGCTGACGCTTGCCGGGCCGCCTTTCGCGGCCC